>JBOGUK010000080.1:0-4150 GCA_050695915.1 Anaerolineales bacterium | reverse complement strand
GCGTTGCGCTGGCAGGCCGAATGATGATGGGATTGCCGGCAGCCAGCGCCGGCGCCACCTTGTGCGCGACCAAATTTAGGGGGAAATTGAAAGGCGAAATTCCTACAATAGGCCCCAGGGGAACGCGCAGCACGTGACCAACGCGGCCCTCGGTTCCAGGCAGCCAATCAAGGGAGATGATCTCGCCGTGAATGCGTTTGGTTTCTTCAGAAGCTACTTGAAAAGTAAAGGAGGCCCTATCTACTTCCAGGCGGGCCGTACGAATCGGCTTGCCAGCTTCCAATGCGATGGTGCGCGCCAGATCTTCCCGGCGGGAAGCAATTGCCTGGCTAATTTTCGTAAGCACATCGGCGCGCTTCCAAGAAGGAAGTTTGCGAGTGGTTTTAAAAGCACGTGTTGCCGTCTCAATAGCCTTCTCAATTTCCACAGGGCCGGCGCGATGGACTATCGCTACCAGAGAATCGTCATAGGGACTGTGGATCTCGATGGCATCCCCTGTCTTTTGCCACATCCCATCAATCAGGACGCCATATTCCCCCATTTCAGACTGTTTATCTCCATCCCGGGCGCTGCGCGTCGCTGAACCCCTTAATCTTTTAGTAGTGACCATGATTCTCCTGTGTGCAATGGATATGAATCCATTCTACTTCCTCTTTTAGTCTTTGAATTTCGGGCCCAAACGGATGGAATCGCAGCATTTCCATTTGTAGATCGACGCCAATAGCAAACGCAAAAGCTAACGGCAAACGCGCCCTCAAGCTTCTGTGCAAAACAAAAAACTGGAGACCGAGTGGTCTCCAGTTTAGTAGCGGGGGAAGGACTCGAACCTTCGACCTTCGGGTTATGAGCCCGACGAGCTGCCACTGCTCCACCCCGCGGCGAAAAGTGATAGTACCACGCTGAAACAAGCTCCGTCAAGGCTTGCGGGGAAAAAGCCAGCTCAGCCAGAGTTCCCAGTTGCTCGCGGAAGCCACAAAGCCCGCGGGCTGGCTGCTTTGCGTCGGCTCGTATCCGGGTGGGACCAGCGGGATGATCGGGAAATCGCCGTCCTTCGCCCAGCGGGCTTCCTCTCGCGCCCATTCTTCGACTGCGGCTTCAGACGTGGCATAAGCAATCTGATCCTCGAGGTAAGCCTGCGTAGCAGCCAGTTGAGTCAGGCGTGCAGCTTCACGCTCGAGCTGCGCATTGAGGCGAGTGAATTCGGCGATACGGCGGCTGAAACCAAAGAGGATCAGCAGCAGAACCGCCAACCCGATCACGATTAGAAAACGCTGCCCGATGGATTTCGCGCGCCACCACATGGGAGAAGTCTACCCTCGGCAGGAATCAGGTGCAAGCAGAGTGCCTGCCGGGTTAAAAACAAAAGACGGCTTTTGCCGCTTTGTCTGGTGCCGAAGGTGGGAGTCGAACCCACACGAGCTTACGCCCACTACGCCCTGAACGTAGCGCGTCTGCCAATTCCGCCACTTCGGCGAGAGAGCTATTTTAGCGCGAAACAAATTCGTGTCAAACAGAAGTTCCAAAACCGGGTGCGTTAGGCCCCGGTAAACTATAATTTCCAGAATCATTGGGAAATGTGCAGTTTGTCATGTCTGGTTTGATCTCTTTTTTGGATAGTGCTGAAGGTAATGCCCTCTATTCGCTGCTGATGCTCCTGGGATTGGCAGCGATCTTCGTTACTCTGCAAAAGCGCGGTCCAATTAGCCGAAATCTTACCCTGGGCCTCGGGGCGCTGACCGGGCTCAGGGTTGCTTCATTGATCGCCTTCGCCCAGAACTGGCTGGCGGACACGGACGGTTACCTTCTTCTAGCTCCTCTTGAGCGGAGCGTGCATCTGATCAGCATAGTGGTCTTTGCCTGGTTGTGGCTGGCACGAGAGCGCGACATTCTTTCGTATGGGCTCGCGTTAGGCAGCGTTTTTTTTGGCGGCGGCTTGACGCTATTGGGCCGAGTCATTCCCACATTCAACTACAGCCTGCTGGACTACGCGTGGAGCCTGGCGTGCTTGCTGATGCTTGCCCTGGCGACAGTCCGGTTGCAGCGTGCTGGTGCGAGTTCCAATGGACTTCGACACATGGGGCTACTGGCACTGGGGCAGGTTTTGCACGCTTTCCTGGCAGAACCCTTCGGCTCGATCCCGTTTCTCGTTGAGGGGGCGACGTTGGTTTCACTGCCACTTTTGCTGCGGGTACCAATCTCTGCGCGGCCACGCGCCGAAACGAGCCTGCCGGAAGATGAATTGGAGCAAGGGAGCGAACTGCCGGATTTCCTTGATTTCGATGATCTCTCCGAAAGCTCCAGCGACGCGGGTACCAGATTGCTGGATAACGAGCTTGCCAAGAACATTGCGGTACGTTTCAATGCGGACTTGTGCATACTGGCTGCCATAAACGATGCGCAGCAGACCCTGGAGGCCGAGCAGGCCTACAATGGGACCCGCTCATCCGGCGTCGCCATGGCCGCGATCCGCATGCGGGATCTGCCGCGCCTAACCGCGGCGCTGGAACGCGGGCGCAGCTTGAGGCTCCCAGCCGAGGACCATGTGGCCGAGCTCGCTGAGATCTCGGCGAGCCTTGGGTTACCGAATCCGGCACATCTGCTGGCTGTGCCTTTCCAACATCCGAAAGACCTGCGCCGCTGGGCCATTCTGCTGCTCAATCATGAGAAGGAATGGTCACTTGAAAATGAAGTTGCAGTGGAACTGATGGCCTCTGAACTCAGTTCCCAGCTTAGCGGCCTGAATGGCGGAGAAAGCCAATTCATCGCAGAGCCCGGACGCGCGAAAACCATTGACGAGAGTTTGGATGAAGCAGAGCTCCTCAGGGCTGAAAACCAGAAGTTACGCGAGGAACTGCAGCGCCTTTCTGAATACATCCAGTCATTGAAAACGGATATCCCAGGCGAAGGAAGCATTGACGCCATGATCCAAAGCTTGAAAAAGGAGAACGAGGAGCTGAAAGGCGCTTTGGATTCATTGATGCAGGGCGGCCTCGAACCCGATGTTGCCAAAGAAGAATTACGCCTTGCATTGGAAGAGCTTGCCAACCATCAGGCAAGACTGGACGTTGCGCAGAATGCGCTAGTGGAAGCGAAGCTGCATGAAGCAGCCAGCAATATCACTGTAGATCAGGTGGAATTGATCGCTTCGATCGCGCAAGAACTGCGCCAACCGTTGTCCTCCATTTGGGGTTATACGGATTTGCTGCTCGCTGAATCAGTCGGCATCCTAGGCGCGCTGCAACAAAAGTTCCTCGAGAGAGTTCGCAACTCCACGGATCGGATGAACACGTTGATCGAGGATCTGATTCGCATAGTTGAGCTCGAGCACACAATGAACAATCTCTACGGCAAGCCGGTTAATCTTGCCCAGGTGATCGAGGAGGGTGTGCGCCAGATCCAATCCCAGGTCAAGGAAAAAGAAGTCGAATTCACCGTTGATGTTGTCGCGGAGCTGCCCGAACTCAATACGGATCGCGATGCAGTCCAGCAGATCATCTACCATCTCCTGCAAAATGCATTGGACGCTACACCTCCGCAAGGATCGATTTTGATGCGCGCATTCCGCGAGTCGCAGCCTGAGCTGGGGGACTACGTGTTAATACGCATTAAGGATTCCGGTGGCGGCATTCCTGAGGAGCACCTCTCCAGGGTCTTTTCCAGGATCTATCGCAGCACGAACCCGGTGATCGAAGGGGTTGGGGATACGGGTGTGGGATTGAGCATCGCAGAAACGCTCACTAGAGCGTTGGGCGGGCGAATATGGGTGGAAAGCGATCGCGGGGTGGGTTCCGCCTTCAATGTGCTCCTGCCAATCCGCCCCGAAGAGCAGCCAGACGGGAACAACTAGGCCCTTTTTATCGTTCTCCAAATAAACTGGCGTAAAAAATGCAGCAAAATGAGTAAAGTGAAACTTCAATCCGTCCTGTTTGCCTTGTTCCTTACCAGCCTTCTGCTGGGCGCCTGCGTCCCTGCCAGCCAGCAGGCCATGGCCCAATTCACACCTACACCTACCCCATTTTTGCCGATGATCGACGTTGAAGACCAGCCTGTGATTGCTATCGATGAGGCAGAAGCGGAAGCAGCCGCAGCGGTGGTGGGGGATTTTGCTCCGCCGAGCGCGGCATCCGATGTGGAGATCCCTGCGCCAATG
>JBOGUK010000079.1:0-15817 GCA_050695915.1 Anaerolineales bacterium | reverse complement strand
GCCGCACGCTACCTGGATGAACCTCTCGGACCAACAACGATCGCAATCAAGCCAGGCGCGGGCGAGCGAGTCTTGCAAGCGCTGATCGAACTTGGATACCTAGGCGAATACGAGGACGAACAAGATAAATGAAGGATACCCCTTGGCGTGAGGCATCGGAACAACTACAAGAGGCGGTCGCCATGCCGCGCTTTGGATTATTCAGCGACCTGGATGGCACGTTAAGTCCGATCGTGCAGCGTCCTGAGGATGCACAGATCAAAGCCCGCAATAAAGAGTTGTTGGCTGATTTATCGAAAGAGGTGTCCTTAGTTGCCTTGATCTCGGGTCGCCGGGCGGCCAGCCTGCAATCGCGCGTTGGGCTACCGGGAATTATCTATATCGGCAATCATGGGTTTGAGCGCTGGGTGGATGGAACGGTGGAAGTGATGCCGGAGGTAGAAAATTATCTCCCCGCGCTGCAAAAGGCAAAGGGGGAATTACAGAACCTGGAAGAGCCTGGCGCTTACGTGGAGGATAAAGGCGCCACGCTGAGTTTTCACTACCGGCAGGCGGCAGAGCCCGTTGCGTTTGCGCGCAAAGGAGCAGCCCAGATCGCAGCCATCGCGGAGAAGCACGGACTGGTATTGTTTACAGGCAAAATGGTCTTCGAGGTGCGCCCCCCATTAGACGTGGACAAGGGCAGCGCCTTTCGGGCCTTGCTACATGACAATCAGTTGGATTCTGCAATCTTTCTGGGCGACGATATCAGCGATTTGAACGCGTTTCGCGTTGCCCGCGAACTGCGCGAACAAAAATTGTGCGCCGCTTGGGGAGTCGGAGTTCAGTCTGAAGAGGCCCCAGATGCCTTGGCGGGCACTGCGGACTTCATGGCGTCTGGGGTCGAAGACGTTGAGTCGCTACTCGCCTGGGTGCTGAAGGCCCGAAGGGCATCATCCACCTGAGCGCGAAACCACTCACGCACATCTGCGCGGGTGACGATTTCGCGTAAGGCATCGGCGCGTTTCTTACGTTCGGTTTCGGACATCGTGAGCGCTTTATGAATGGCTTGTGCAGTGCCGTACACGTCGAACGGGGAAACGATCAGCGCATGCTCGCCCAATTCGTAGAACGCGCCAGCGAATTCGGAGAGCACCAGCACCCCATTCTTATCGTTCATCAACACACCTTCCTTCGCCACCAAATTCATTCCATCGGCAAGCGGATTCACCAGCAACACATCACATAACTGCATCGCGGCGATAGCGCGGGTGTAGTTGTCCCCAAGGATGATGCGCACAGGTTCCCATAGGGAATCGCTGAAACGGGCATTAATCGTCCCAGCCTCCGCCATGATCTCGCCGAGGTAATCTTTGTACTCCCCCACTTCCATGCGGGATGGCACTAGCAAAGCAAGCATTTGCACATTGCCGCGATGCTCGGGGTGCGTCTCGAGAAGGGCCCGATAGGCCTGAAAACCGCGCAGATTATTCTTGCTCGGCTCGACGCGATCCACGCGGAGGATCACCGAACGGTCGCCTACCGTGTTGAGCAGTCGCGAACGCTCCAGTTGGGTGACCTGCTCATTCGCGATCTGGGCAAGTTTCTCCACATCCACGGAAATGGGGTAGGCAACCGCGCGCACGTCGCGCCCGCGATATTCGACCGCATCGCGGCGGCCGTGAGCATGGGCGCCAAGGTAAAAGCGCGCCGTCTGCACAAAGTTAAACGCATCTTTATTGGTTTGAAAACCAACGCGGTTCGATTCCAAGAGACTGCTCAATATCGCATCGCGCATCGGCTGCGGCAGGATACGCCACGCATCCGGACCAGGCCAGGGAATATGCACGAAGGGTTGGATCTGGACGGACTCGCCAACCAGGCGACGCAGATAGTGAGGGACCATGTATAGGTGATAGTCCTGCGGCAGGACGATCACTGGTCGACCCGCACCGCGGGCTGCTTCCGCAATTGATTCCGCGAACAACTTGTTGACCGGTTTGTATCCGTTGTCCCATGCATCCCAGGTGTCTTTGGTGATACTCGGCGTGCGCGGTGTATCCCAAAGTTGATGCTGGATGAACCAAAGCAGCGGGTTGGCAATCTCGTTGTAATAGCCTTCGTAGTCCTCAAGCAACGGTTCGACCAGTTTCATGCGGATGCCATCTACCAGTTGGACCTTGCCTTCATGCGCCCTTGACCAAGCACGGTCGTCTGCGCTCATGGCCGAGGCTACCCACAAGACTTCATAGCGCTCGGCCAGGGCGCCGAGCGCGGTAACCAACCCGCCCACGCCGCGTTCCACGCTGAAGCCGGATTTTCCGCGCTTGCGAAACGAAAACGGGCCGCGGTTGGAGGCGATGATGATCAGGGGCTGGGAGTTTTCGTTTTTAGCCATTCATCTCTCGCTGTTCCCCACATAGACGCGAATTTAACTCACGAAAGATTATAGCATTTGCAATTTTTTAGACTTTCAGGGCGATTGCATCGGTCGATATAATGAAAATTCGCATCCGACTCAGAAAAAATTTATGATTGCGTTTGGTAGTATAAAACATCTGTGCTAAAATGCCAGCGCACTCGGTAAGGTCTTGAATGGTCACTAACGTTATTCGCGTGGTGGGGGCAAATGTACACAACCTCAAAAATGTTTCGGTGGATATCCCAAGGGATAAGTTCGTAGTCATTACCGGACTCTCCGGCTCCGGGAAATCCTCGCTGGCTTTCGACACGATATTCGCCGAGGGGCAACGACGCTACGTGGAATCCCTCTCTGCGTACGCGCGGCAATTCCTCGGGCAGATGGACAAACCCGATGTGGAATACATCGAGGGACTCTCTCCCGCAGTTTCCATTGACCAGCGAGGCAGTTCACACAACCCACGATCCACTGTGGGCACGGTCACGGAGATTTACGATTACCTGCGTCTGCTGTTTGCGCGCGTTGGCATTCCACACTGCCCTATTTGCGGGCGCGAGGTCACGCGGCAATCCGCACAGGAGATCGTGGACGCGGTCGAAAAGCTGAAGGACGTCAGCCGCGTACTGATCCTGGCACCGGTGGTGCGCGGCAGGAAAGGAACGCATGAAGCCGTGCTCGAGGAGATCGCCAAAGCAGGTTTCGTGCGCGCCCGCGTGAACGACGAGATCATCGAAATCGAGAGTGAGAAGGTTAAGCTGGCCCGCTACAAGATGCACAACATCGAAGCTGTGGTGGACCGGCTGGTGATCCGCAAGCTGGAGACAACCGAGGAAAGCGATTCGGCGCGCTCACGGTTGACCGATTCGATTGAGACCGCGCTACGCTTCGGACAGGGAACAGTGATCGTTCACAATCTATCCAGTGATCCCCCGGAAGACCTGATGTTTTCCGAAAGCCTCAGTTGCCCGGAACACGGCAGCAGGCTGCCTGAGATCGAGCCGCGCACCTTCTCATTCAACACGCCGCATGGCGCCTGTCCCGAATGCCAAGGGCTTGGCACCAAGCTAGAAATCGATCCCGATCTGCTTATCCCGGATCGCAGCGTTTCATTGGCTGAAGGCGCCATTGCGGTTTCCGAGTGGAGCGGTGCGCGGGAAGAAGGCGGTTACTACTGGTCGACGCTGGAAGGTGCGGCGAAGGCTAACCGCATTAATCTCAACGAGCCTGTCGAGGATTTGCCCAAGAAGCAGCTCGATCTCGTTCTATACGGAACCAACGGTAAGGAAGTAAAGGTCAATTACAAACAGCGCAGCAGCGGGCGAAATTTCACCTTCACCACCAGCTTCGAAGGAGTGATCCCTAATCTGCAGCGCCGCTTCCGCGAAACGAATTCTGAATACATGCGCGGTCGTATCATGGAATACATGAGCGATCGCCCCTGCCCCAAATGCAAAGGAGCGCGCCTGAGGCCGGAAGCGCTGAGCGTGACGATTCAGAAAAACAATATCCTGGAGGTTACACAATGGCCGGTGCTGGACACATTGAAGTGGTCGCAACAATTGGCGAGTGAGGTTTCGCCATTGAGGCAACGCGACAAGATCATCGCCAAGCCGATCATCAAGGAGATCCGCGAGCGACTAGGTTTCATGGTGGATGTGGGCCTCGATTACCTGACGCTGGATCGCAGCGCGGGCAGCCTTTCCGGCGGCGAAGCCCAGCGCATCCGCCTGGCGACGCAGATCGGCTCGCGGTTAATGGGCGTGCTGTACGTGTTGGATGAACCTTCCATCGGCCTGCACGCACGAGACAACGAGCGGCTGTTGAATACGCTCACGGGCATGCGCGACCTTGGCAACACCGTGCTCGTCGTCGAGCACGATGAAGAAACCATTCGCCGCGCGGACTGGATTATCGACCTGGGTCCGGGCGCCGGCGAAAAAGGCGGCAAAGTGGTGGCGGAGGGCGAGATCGAGGATATTTTGGAGAGCAAGGCTTCACTAACTGGCGCTTATTTATCGGGCAAGAAGGAGATCCCGCTGCCTAAGAAACGCCGCGCCGGCAACGGGAAGGTGCTCACAATCCGCGGGGCGCGCCAGAACAATCTCAAAAATCTCACGGTTGAAATTCCGTTGGGCAAACTCATTTGCATTACTGGAGTTTCAGGCTCAGGCAAAAGCAGCCTGACGAATGAAATTCTATATAAGGCGCTGGCGCGCCAGTTGAACGGTGCGTACCTGAATGCCGGCAATCACGACAAGATCGACGGGCTCGAGCATTTGGACAAGATCATCAGCATCGACCAATCGCCGATTGGGAGAACGCCGCGGTCGAATCCCGGGACCTACACGGGGCTGTTCAACCACATCCGCGATCTGTTTGCAGAAATGCCCGAAAGCAAGATGCGCGGCTATAAGCCGGGGCGGTTCTCATTCAATGTACGCGGCGGGCGCTGTGAGGCGTGCGAGGGGCAAGGCGAAGTGCGCATCGAAATGCAATTCCTGCCGGATGTCTACGTGCCTTGCGAGGTTTGCCACCGGGCGCGCTTCAACCGCGAGACGCTGCAGGTGAAATTCAAAGACATGAGCATCGCGGATGTGCTCGATCTCTCCATCGACCGGGCCATCGAAGTGTTCAAAGCTTTCCCTCCGATGATGAGCAAACTGCAAACCCTGCAGGACGTGGGCCTGGGCTACATCAAAGTGGGGCAATCGGCGCCCACGCTCTCGGGTGGCGAGGCGCAGCGCGTCAAGCTGGCGAAAGAGTTATCGAAACGTTCTACGGGTCAAACGATTTACGTACTGGATGAGCCTTCGGTGGGCTTGCACACGGCAGATGTTCACAAACTCATCGACGTCCTGCATCGGTTGGTTGAAGGCGGCAACACTGTGGTGATCATCGAGCACAACATGGACATCATCAAGGTGGTTGACCACATTGTTGACCTGGGACCCGAGGGCGGCGCCCGGGGCGGCGAACTGGTTGCCCAGGGAACGCCGGAAGAGATCGCCAAGGTGAAGGGAAGTTACACGGGCAAGTTTTTGAAGCCACATCTGAAATAGTTTTATGCAATACAGAAGCTTCGGCCGCTCCGGCCTGAAAGTCAGCGAGATAGGTCATGGCCTGTGGGGCAAGGGCGATTGGCCGGATGCGGATGACCAGCACTCCATGCAAGCGCTGCAACGCTCGCTGGAACTCGGCTGCAACTTCTACGACACGGCCTGGGCCTACGGCGATGGGCATTCCGAAAAGCTGCTCGGCAGGTTGATCCGCGAAAACCCAGGCAAGGAAATCTTCGTGGCTACAAAGGTTCCACCGAAGAACCGAAAATGGCCGGCTGATGCTAACATTCCCATCGAAGATACTTTCCCCGCAGATCACATCATCGAGTACACGAAACGCAGCCTGGAGAACCTGGGCATCGAGCGCATCGATGTGCAGCAGCTGCACGTATGGGACGATTCTTGGGCAGCCAGCCCGGCTTGGCAGGATGCCGCGCGACAATTAAAGGAAGAGGGTCTGATCAGACTCTTCGGAATCAGCGTAAACCGTTGGGAACCCTGGAACGGACTTAAGGCAATCAAGACCGGCGCAATCGATGCAGTGCAGGTGATCTACAACATTTTCGATCAGGCGCCCGAAGATGAACTCTTCCCCCTGTGCGATGAAATGGGCGTGGGTGTGATCGCGCGAGTGCCGCTCGACGAGGGCGGGCTTAGCGGCAAATTGACGAAGGACACTAAGTTCCCAGAGGACGACTGGCGGGCGCGTTATTTTGGCCCCGAGAATCTGAAACAGACTGTGGAACGAGCGGAAGTATTAAAGAAATTGATGCCTGATGGCATGACGCTCCCCGAAATGTCCATGCGTTTCATCTTATCGAACCCCAGCGTGCACACCATCATCCCCGGGATGCGCAAGCTGGAGCACGTTGGTCAGAACATAGCAACCAGCCATGGCAAGACACTCTCCGATGATTTACTCGAAAAACTTCGCGCCCACCGCTGGGATCGCAAAGTGGCGCCATGGTCGGATTAGAGCTTATTGTGGGACTGCTAGGTCCAAAGCTCTCGCAGGTTCTCCCACATGATGTAAGCGCCGGTCAGCAAGATAACGCCGATCACAATCTGCCAGAAAAATTCGAAAAGCAAGACGAGGGCGGCGACGAACGCAAGCAAGTTGGTGAAGTTCCCGACCAAGGTGCCCAGCCGCCGCCGGAATGCAGCTTCCACAACCGCTACCACGCTGAGCATCGCCACCACACCCACCAGCAAATAGTGCTGCGCAAAGAGCACGATGGCGACGAGGGCAAGCAGCATCAGTCCGATGCTGGCCGCCGCCCACGCTTCCGCAATGCGCCCGAGGCGCAGGCTCACGGCGCTGGTCGGCTTGTGCGCCCGGCGGATATGCGCGCGCGGCTCCACCTTATACCCTTGTTCCATTCTCTTTTCGTATAGCTCCAGCGCTTCGAGCAGCGCTTCATCGGCGGCCAGTTCGGCGCGCATCCGGTCGATTTCACTCGACAGCTCGGAAATCTTTTTCTGGTGGGTCTGATACAAACCCTTCATATGCGGAAGTTGCAGAACCGCTTCCGCTTCGAGTCCGAGATCGCGTAACTCGCGGCTCTTCTCAGCGACACTGATCGCCAGCGCCTGCCGCCGCTGGTGGATGGCGTGTCGTCGTTTTGCTGCCTTGTCCAACGCGCGATCCGGCGAGACTTGCTTGTTGAGGCCGGCCCAGCCGATGGGGTCGTACCAGGCGCGGCGCACTTTGCCGAACCGGTCGTACATCGGCCCACCGGGTGCATTTTCCCCGCTGACCGGATCGCGCGCCCAGAGGCCCCAAAGCCCGCGGTACCCGGTCACCCAGGCGGGCGGTGGTGAGATCAATTCAGGGACATCCCATTCCTTTTGCCCCCCAGGACCCAGAGTCATTCCATCGCCTCGTGCATAATCGACGAAGGGGATGCGAAATACCTGCGGAATCGGCGAGCTGTCCGTCTCTTCTCCTGTCAAGCGATTCCAGATGCGCCCAACGCGTTTAAAAAAGGAAACTAAAGGAGTGAGAATGGGGATCTCGAGTTCTGTGAGGTATTCGCCCGGTTGAAAATAGCTGGCATGCGACCCCGCCCCTACGTAAACAACCGGATGGTCGCCCACTTTCTGGACTTCGGGGTCATCCCAGCGGCGGCGCAAATCGTCGCCTTCGAATTCGTGGCTGGCGTAGGCCACCCACTCCAGTTTCCAGTCGCTCTCGTGGGGATACAAATAAACACACATCATCTCCCAATCCGCTTCGTGATCATTCACCCCGTAGAATCCCGAACGCCAGTTGTTGAATGGGTAAAAGAACCAGTATTGCAGGGCCAGCCAGCCATCTTGCTGGAAGACACGTCCGTAGTAGCAGTATCGTTCTTCTTTTTGTTGAATGTTTTGACAGGTGACCGCGGCTGCCGCGGCGGTGTCCCCAGGGACGCGGCCCCTAGCGAGCAGACTGATCGAGAAAATCGCGTCCAGCAAACGCGAGCCGTAGCCGACGCGGGCCAGTCTTCCCGGCCCGGCGTGGAAAGCTTGCTCGCGAGCTTCGCGGCTAAGGGTTTGGCGAATTTGATAGGTGGCTAACTCCGTGATGTTCAGTGGTTCGATGAATTTGAGATATTGCACTGAATCGAACGGCTCAAATCGCGCTTTACCAAGACTTTCGAGGGAAAGCTCGCCCTCAGCATAAAGGCGTTCCACGGGCTGCTTCGGCCGATAAACCCACATGCTGCTGTTTTCCACGTAGCGGGCTACATCCATGGGAAGGAAACGCTCACCATGTGTGAAGCGCAGAATGGGCTCAAAGCGCTTCAGGATCCCAAGCGGATCAAATTTCGGGGGCGTCTTCAGTGGTTTCTTCAATGACCGGCTCGGGGATTAGTTCAGTGGAAAAGTGGCGGCGAAGTTCCGACTGATTTAAGTTCAGCACAATAATTATTCCAACAAGCATTTGAAGATACGAATAGAAAGGACGGTTGTCCAGGTAAAACACGAACGATAAAAGGAATGAAATCCCCTGCACCAGCATAGCCATGTTCCACGCCAGCGGGCGCAGTTTCATCACGCCCAGGGCCGAAAAAATGCCTAAGAACGCCAGCAACGTAAAGAGCGCTGGGATCCACAATTCTCTGAATTCATGTTCCGAAATCGGAGGGATTGGGGATGTGTAAATCGCCAGAACAAAAAATCCAAGCCCTTCCACACCCAGCAGACGGCTGCTTATGCTGGCCGCCGCAGGCGTTTCGCGCTTTGGTTTTGCAACCCTGGAAGGCTTGGGCTTGCGCTTGAATATGCGTCGCAGCATCAGGATTTCAGTCTACCACTGTGCTATTATCGATGCATGTTCGAGGGAATGGACGCGCGCAAACGTCTGGGGGTGTATTTGCTCATCAATGTGATCGTTTCGGCGCTTACTACACTGCTGGTCTTAATCATTTGGACACGATTTACACTACAAAACCCTTCGACCTCGTTTGATGGCGGTGCGAATTCGGGAAACCCGGGCGCAAGCCAATTGGAAATCACCGGCGCCATCGGTGCAGGCGATGTCGCTAATGAGCGCGTGGTCATCTCGCACGTTGGTTCTCGGGATGTCTCCCTTTCCGGCTGGCGACTCCGAGATGAGGACGGTAACGAGTATCGTTTCCCGGCTTTGGTTTTGCACCCGGATGCCAAAGTGGACATCTATACAGGGCCCGGGGAGGATACAGCCAGCCGACTGTACTGGAACCGACAGGTCGCAGTTTGGGAAAGCGGCGAACGCGTCCTGCTGCTGGATGCCAGTGGAAGGACGCAAGCGGATTACTTGGTGCCCTGATGACAGAGACACCACGGGGAATCGATGAAATCATCGAACGCGCTATGCGGGATGGTGCGTTTGATAATCTGCAAGGGAAGGGCAAACCTCTAAAGCTGGACGATAATCCTTTCCTGGATCGGGATTGGCAGATGGCTTATCACCTTTTGCAGGAAAATGGCTTTTCCCCGGCCTTTATTGAGAAGCGCCAGACGATCGAACTGGAGCTCGCCGAGGCCCGCCAAACTTTGGTGCGCACTTGGCAGTGGTGTCAAGGCGATGCGCAATCTCCAGATGCAGAAATGGGACGCGCCAAGTCCAAATTCGAAGCACAACTACTCGAAATAAATAAGACAATCCGCAATTACAATCTCGAAATCCCAATTCCCGCGCTCTTCAAGGCGCCAATTTCAATAAGTGATGAATTTGCGCAGCTGTTAGTTTAAGCGAGCTGCTCGGCCCTTATTGGCCCTGTTAGACTACAATTGACTTTGTCTGCAATGTCCAAATCTCTCTATCGCAAATATCGCCCCAGCACCTGGTCAGATGTTGTAGGCCAATCACACGTAATCGAAACCTTGCGCAACGCCGTGGCCGCCAAACACGTGGCGCACGCCTACCTGTTTGCCGGACCCCGCGGCACAGGCAAGACCAGCGTAGCCCGTTTGTTGGCCAAGGCGGTCAATTGCGAAGAAGCTGACCCGGCGAAGCGGCCGGACGACAAGTGCGAGAACTGCATTTCAGTACAGAACGGAAGCTTCCTCGATTTAATCGAGATCGACGCGGCGTCAAATACCAGCGTTGAAGATGTAAGGGATCTGCGCGACAAAATCAATTTTTCGCCAAACCGCGGCCGCTACAAGGTGTATATCATCGACGAAGTTCACATGCTTTCCACTGCTGCTTTCAATGCGCTGCTGAAAACACTCGAAGAACCGCCCCCACACGCGATTTTCATCCTGGCGACAACCGAGATCCATAAGATCCCGGCAACGGTGCTCTCGCGCTGCCAGCGGCACGAGTTCCGTCGATTACCCGTCGCCGAAATTGTGGCCCAGCTGGAGCTGATTTGCAAACAAGAGCAAATCAGCGCGGATCCCAAAGCCCTGGAACTCATTGCCCGCCAGGCAACGGGCAGCCTGCGCGACGCCGAATCGCTGCTCGATCAATTAGCTTCCACCGGCGGTGGCATCAACCTCGAATGGGCGCAGGAGGTCCTGGGAACCACGTCCAGCCAGGCTGTGCTCGATGTCATCGCTGCCATTGTGGCCGTGGATGCCCGCATGGGGTTGGACAAGATCCAGGAGGCGCTGAACGCAGGCGCCGATGCCCGGCAATTTGCACGCCAGGTTGTAGATGTCCTGCGAGCAGTTCTTTTTGTGCGCATGGACGCGCCTTTGGGACCGGAGTTCGGAAAAGAGGAAGCCACTCGTATAGGGGGTTTCTCCAATAAACTCAGCGTTCCCGATCTACTATCTTCGATCCGCCTTTTCAATGATGCGTCGGGAGAGAAAACTGCCTGGATGCCCAGCCTACCCCTGGAAATGGCTTTCATTGAATCTCTGGGGGAATTTCGAGGCAGCCAATCCAGTTCACCAGGCGCTGCAGGCGCCGCCTCCAGCGAGCCCTCAGCAGAGAGGACTGTTCCAGAACCGAAAAACGAAATACGCGAAAGTAAGCCAATTCCTAAAAAAGAAGCGCCGCAGCAAACCAGCGCTCCAAGCAGAGTAGCCATGAACAATGACGATTGGCTGCGCGTTAAAGAATTGATCAAAACGCAAAACGGCAACCTGCACGGATTGGTTAACTCCTGCCGGGTGCGCGAGCTGCGCGGGAATGTGCTGTATCTTGGGTTCGCCAGCGATCTGCTGAAAGAGAAGATGGAAAAGGTTGAAAATATGGAACTTTTTGCGAAAGCGCTCCACGATGTCACTGGAACGGCTTTTGAAGTGCGCTGTTTCATCGCCGTTGCAAAATCCGGCGATCTGCCCTCCGGCCTGGACAGTTCAGGGATGGTGGCGGCAGCCGTGAGGCTGGGCGGCGAGATCGTGGACAGAAACGACTTGGGAAACGCGGAAGCGCGTGGAGGACACGATGGATAAACTCCCGGGACTCGGGGACATGGCAGGAATGCTGAACCAGCTTCGAGAATTGCAGGGAGAACTGGAGAAGGCGCAAAAGGAACTGGCCAAGTCCACCGTCAGCGCCGAGTCCGGTGATGGCGTGGTTAGGGTCACAGTCACGGGGGATCAGCGCGTGACCGAACTCGAAATTTCGCCCGCATTGGTTGCCGGGGGGGACGCAAAGCGGATCAGTACCTTGTTGCAGGAAGCGATCAATAAGGCGTTGAACGATTCGCGCCAGATGGCGAAAGACCGCCTGGGGCCGCTCTCAAGCGGATTGAATTTGTAAGTGCTGCTGCCCGAACCCATCCAGCGATTGATCGATGCGCTTGCGCGCCTGCCTGGCGTGGGGCCGAAAACAGCTTCACGCTTGACTTTTTATTTGTTGCGTGCGAACGATGGCCTCGCTGAGGAACTCTCCTCTTCGCTCGCTAATCTCCGCAAGGGTACGGCGATCTGCACTCAATGTTTCAACATCACGACTGCGGGCCAGGAGCTATGCCCGATCTGCGCAAGCACTGAACGCGATGCTGCGACACTCTGTGTTGTGGAGGAACCGTTGGACATCGTGGCACTGGAAAGAACCAACGGATATCAGGGCCTATATCATGTTCTCGGTGGCGCCTTATCTCCCATCGAAGGCATTGGCCCGGACGATCTGAAGATCAGCCAGCTTTTAGACCGCGTCAAAGCGGGCGGGGTTCAAGAGATCATCCTTGCCACCAACCCCAGCATGGAGGGCGACGCCACAGCCATGTACCTGCAGCAACAACTTTCACCGTTGGGAACACGCATCACGAGGCTGGCCCGCGGATTACCTATGGGCGGGGACCTGGAGTACGCCGATCAGAATACCTTGCTGCGAGCTTTGGCCGGGCGGCAGGAGATAAGCTGATTAGCAGCGCAACGCTCCTTTCAATATTTGCCCATCGCGCGGTATAAATTAGAGATAACCCCCCTACTTTCGAGGAAACTAGATGAAATTTGATTATCGCGAAACATCGCAAGACCTTTTGCAGCGCATCGACATACACCAGAAGTATGGCGGGCGCAACATCGACGATTGGATGCTGGGCCTGCTGCCTCTGAAGGCGGAGCAGCGCATCCTGGACGCAGCCTGCGGGGCTGGCAAGCAGTGCTTTCTCTATTATGACCATTTGGGTGGTAATGCAGAGATCACTGGAGTTGATGTATCCACAGAACTGCTGGCCAAAGCCCAGGAAACGGCTGCGCAAAACGGGGCACGCGTCACATTTTCGGAAATGGACTTCAACAAGCCCTTTCCTTATGAGAGGGACTATTTCGATCTGGTCTCGTCCTGCTTTGGCATCTATTACGCCAACGATATCCCGTTTACCATCAGCGAGATGCATCGGGTCATAAAGCCGGGGGGAACTTTGTTTACTACGGGGCCGATGCCCACCAACAAAATGCTGTTTTATGACATCATCAAAGCTGCAACATCAAAACCCATCCCACCGATGCCCGGCAGCTCGCGTTACTCCACCGAAATCTTGTCGACCATCAAGGACAAATTTGCGAAGATAGACCTTCATATCTTCGAAAATCCCCTGACCTTCAACGAGGTCGAGCCGCTCATTGCCTATACCCGCGCCTCCCTTTCGGAAGATCGCAAGCTTTGGGGTGACTTCTTTAAAGATGCGGATGATTTTTCCAGCACCATGGAAAAAATCACCGATGAGGCCACGCGGCGTCTGGAACAAGATGGGCAATTGGTCATGACCAAGGTGGTTGGCGGCATCCTCGCCACCAAGTAACCTCGCAGCTCACCATGATTTTTTACGGAAAAAAGGTTGTTTTCATCGGCGCCCACCCCGATGACATCGAGTTGGGCTGCGGCGCCTTCATTGCACACATCGCAGGTCAGTGCGAGATTTTGTGCCTGACACTTTCGGACAACAAGAAGAATCCCGAGCTGCAAAATTTGGTTCAGGAGCATCACCAGAGCATGCAGATCCTGGGCGTGCCGAAAGAGAACGTGATCGTTGAAGCCTTTGAAACTCGGAAATTCCTGCATGCCCGGCAGGAGATCCTCGAATACCTGGTACAGCTCAACGCGAAACATGACCCGGATATCGTCTTCGTTCATACGACAGCAGACATCCATCAGGATCACGCCACCGCCACCCAGGAAACATTGCGCGCCTTTCGCGGCAAGACCGTCCTGGGCTTCGATTGCATCCGCAGCAGCTACGGGTTCTTTCCCCACTTCCTCGTTGAAGTCACCGAAGAGGATGTGCAGCGCAAACTGGATGCGCTGGCGGTCTACGAAACTTACGCGAGCAAATATTACTTCAACCCCAATCTCACACGCGCCACACTGATCCGGCACGGCGCGCTTGCTGAAAAGCCGTACGCCGAAGGTTTCGATATTCTTAGGATCGTTGGCACATTCGAAAAGCCGGCCTGAGCATTCTCTTTGAATGAGCCGTAAAGGACAAAACCCGGCCAAATTTGTCGACCAAGTGGCCAAACCGGAAAGAATCACGGTGGCCGTCCTGAATTTCATTCCTTTTGTCAGTGGGTTCTATTCCGAAATGCCGAATGTGCTGGCAGCTTGTCTCCACAGCATCTGGGAGCACACGGATCTTCCCTACGATCTATTAGTATTCGATAACGGCAGTTGCGGAGAGGTCGTCGAAACCCTGGTCGACGCGCGCGAACAAGGAAAGATCCAGTACTTGCTCCTGTCGGAAAGGAATCTGGGCAAAGGCGGCGCCTGGAATATTATGTTAAATGCAGCGCCCGGGGAACTCATCGCCTACTGCGACAATGATGTTTATTTCTATCCCGGTTGGTTATCCAACTCCGTCCGCATTTTAGAATCCTTTCCGAATGTGGGTATGGTGACGAGCAGACCGTTCAGAACTGATGAAGATTTATCAAGCGCTACGGTTGAGTGGGCGCAGAATACCGACGGGGCCGCATTAGAACGCGGCGATTTCGTCCCCTGGGAAGTGTTTCGTGATTTTGAGATGAGCCTCGGTAATAGTGAGGAATGGGCCCGCGCGCGCTATGAGTCCGAGGTAAAAGACATACGTGTCACGTATCGGGGGAATGTCGTCCACATAGGCGCCAGCCACTGGCAATTCGTTACGCGGAAGGCTACCTTGCAACAGTTCCTGCCTTTCGACATGTCTCGACCAATGGGGCAGGTGAGGGATCTCGATAGGAGAATGAACCAGGCTGGATTGTTACGGCTAATGACGCCGGAACCCTATGCGCAAAACATGAGCAACCGAACTGACCTGGCGCCGGATTTTTCCAAGGCCGCAAGGAAACCTCGGGCCTCATTGAAGAAGACGATTTTGAACCTGCGACCCATAAAGGCGGTGCTGCTTAAGCTCCATCAAGCTATTTTCAGGGCATACTACGGGGACTGAGGCCCCATGGCCGCCTCCGGGTTTGTCCTCCATCTTGACCTTTCGGGTATGAACGGGCTATAATGACTGTGCATAGTGGTATAGGATCACCTTCCTTATTAGGAAGATCCCTAACAATCGAAAAATCGTTGTAGCACAGACGGCATGCCCCGATGTCGCAAGAAAACAAGGCGTCGGGAGTTTTGCTGTCCCACTGCCTTGACAGGCGGCACTCGGATGGTAGAATCCCGCCCCTGTGCATGCGTCGGACTTTAACAACTGAATAGTGATAGAAAGTTTTAGCTTGCGTTAAAAAACGAACCGCAACCCTACATCCAATGCAATTAAAACGCATTGGATGTTTAAAGTTTATTGCGGAGAGTTTGATCCTGGCTCAGGATGAACGCTGGCGGCGTGCCTAATACATGCAAGTCGAACGAGAAGTCATTGTAGCAATACGGTGGCTTCTAGTGGCGAACGGGTGAGTAACGCGTTGGTGACCTGCCCCGAAGTGGGGGATAACAGCTCGAAAGGGCTGCTAATACCCCATGTGATTGCGAGAGTTAGAGGTCTTGCAATTAAAGGAGTAATTCGCTTCGGGAGGGGCCTGCGTCCCATCAGCTAGTTGGTAGGGTAAAAGCCTACCAAGGCAAAGACGGGTAGGGGACCTGAGAGGGTGACCCCCCACACTGGAACTGAAACACGGTCCAGACACCTACGGGTGGCAGCAGTAGGGAATATTGCCCAATGGACGAAAGTCTGAGGCAGCAACGCCGCGTGTGCGATGAAGGCCTTCGGGTTGTAAAGCACTTTTATGAGGGAATAGCAAGGACTGTACCTCATGAATAAGGATCGGCTAACTACGTGCCAGCAGCCGCGGTAACACGTAGGATCCGAGCGTTATCCGGATTTACTGGGCGTAAAGCGCGTGTAGGTGGTTTGCTAAGTTGGGTGTTAAATCTCCCGGCTCAACTGGGAGGTGTCGCTCAAAACTGGCAGACTGGAGGATGGTAGAGGATGGCGGAATTCCGGGTGTAGTGGTGAAATGCGTAGATATCCGGAGGAACACCAGTGGCGAA
>JBOGUK010000078.1:0-15565 GCA_050695915.1 Anaerolineales bacterium | reverse complement strand
ATGAAACGTTCGATGGGCAGCTGGGAGAGCGTGTGGCGATCTCTCGGCTTGATCGGCGAGCCTTCGCCGCCTTCGCAGAACTAGAGGTTTTTATCCGGGGGAAAATGCATTCGATAACAGCCAGGCTCCTTCTTCGTTTGAGAAGTTAACCGTGTGCGAACGGTGGAAGGAGCTATTTATGTATAGACGACCTTTGTTTGCCTTACTAGCGATCGCACTGGCTCTGGTAATAGCCTCGAGTGCGATTGCCTACAGCGGCCCGACCAAACAGCCCGGCCTGAACCCGAAAACGGGTTATTACTGCACCCACCCGGAAGATCCTCATGCGGTGCTAGGGGACCTGGCGCAGCAATACAGTACGCCTTATGAGCAGGTCTTGGATTGGTTCTGCCACGGACGTTTTGGTGTCGGAGAAATCAAGCTTGCTTTTGAAACCAGCGCAGCTCTGAACGGGCAATACTCTGCGGAAGAGATCCTTGCCATGAAAATTGAGATGGGAGGCTGGGGGCGCGTCTGGCAGCACCTCGGATTACGCGGGAATAACAACGGAAACCGAGGGGCAAAAAACAATTAGCAACGGCCTTGGCTTAGCACAGGCCCTTACTTAAGGGGCCTGTGCGCATTTAATTTCACAAACGTATAATCTTCCCGTGAATCATCGAAATGCCTTTTCGGTTTTCATGGCATGCGCCATTTTTGTTTCCGGTTGCGGAGTTTTTGCGCCAGAACCAACGGCCACGCTGACTCCCAGCAACACGCCTACAAGTACGGTTACACCTTCCCCCACCCTGACTTTCACAGCGACGCTCACACCCACCGAAACATTGACGCCCACTATCACACCGACACCTACACCGGACTTCATCTGGGGCGTGATCAACGTAGCCATGGCGAGCTGCCGGTTTGGCCCGGGAGGCGGTTATTTGCTGCGCACCACGCTGTATGAAGGGGACAAGGTGGAAATGGTTGGACACATGGAGTTAAATGAAAACTGGTGGTTCCTGCACAAAGTGTCGCGGCCGGATTTCAATTGTTGGGTTAGCCGGGAACTCGTCGAGCTCGGAGTGGAGCGCAGTCGAATCCCATCCATCAGCGATCTCCATCGAGTGCTGCCCTGGACCACGCAGCCATACGGGCCGCTAAAAGGTGTTTCAGCCAGCCGAACCGGCGATATTATCACCGTGCGCTGGGAGCCATTTGAATACCTGCCTGGCGACGACTCGCTGCAGAATAAGTATTTGGTAGAAGCCTGGGTTTGCCAGGAAGGTCATTTTGTCTTCCGCGCCTACGGCACCAACAAAACATCCATCGATATCCAGGACGAAACAAGTTGTGAAGAAATTTCGCACGGACGAGCGCTCGGATCCGATAAACACGGATATACAAATTGGGTGACCATCCCATGGCCACAGTAATTCGCTCGCGTGAATTCAAAATCAGCATTCTTTTTGGGCTGGTTGTTGCCACAAGCATCGCTTGCATCACGACCGCTCCACCTCCGTTGCCTACGGCAACCACGTCGCCGGAACCCACGTCTATTTCTCCTGCCACTGCGACAGCCAGTCCAGCGATCAGCTTCGCGGTCGGCGAAACGCCGACCGCGGGAACTTTTTTTGGCCAGGTGAATGTGGCGCGCGCCAGTTGCCGCTATGGTCCCGGAGGCGGATACAGGCTCCGAGTGGCACTGGATAAAGGCGACGAAGTTCAGGTGCTGGGGCCAATGCAATTGAATCCGAACTGGATCCTGGTCCAACCAATCGATCAGGGATTCAATTGTTGGATCAATACGGACCTCGTGGACATGCTGGGAGAAATGGTGGCACCCACGATTGCTGATGCACACATCATTCTCCCCATGTCGACGTATTACGGGCCGCTTCAAGGAATCAGCGCGCGCCGCGATGGAAACCTGGTGCGCGTACGATGGGATCCGATCGTGCTGCGCGAAGGCGACAAAACCACTGACATGGACTACGTGGTGGAAACGTGGATCTGCCTCAACGGGGAATTTGTGTTCCGGGCCTTCGGATCCGAAACACATTCGCTCTATATCCGGGATGATGAGGGGTGCCCCGAACTTTCGCACGCCCAGGTGATGGCAGTCGAAAAGAACGGCTACACACAGCCAGCAGAAGTGCCCTGGCCCCGCTAGAGCGTCAAGAAGGTCTTGCAGGATGAATTTGAGAAGTTGGTTGACTCTTATTTTGGCTTGCGCTTGCTTCGCTTGCTCCTCTAGCAAAGAAACGCAAACAGAAATCATTGACCCGACCACCGCGTCGCCCACGCTCACGACGACCGCGACCACAACAAACAATCCCAAGCTAACACAAACGCCAACAGTTACGCAACCTCCACCTCCCTCTCCAACGCCGACTCCAATTGAATATGCCATCCTGCGCGGCAAAGTGATCGTGGATGGGCGATTGAGCTGCCGCTTCGGGCCTGGCACCATGTACCTTTACAAGTTCAGCTTTGCAGGGGGGACGAGCATTGAGGTCGTAGGGAGGATGGAATACAGCCGTTGGGTACTGGTGCGCGCCATCGGCGGCACGAACCGCTGTTGGGTTAACGGCGGCCCTCAGTTTCTCCAAATTGACGGGGATCCGATGTCTTTACGCCCTGTTGATCCGCATATTGTGCTTGCCTGGTCGCCATATTACGGGGCCATGGGAGGGATAGGGGCATCGCGGCAGGGGAATGTGGTGACGGTGAGGTGGGGAGGAATCCAATTGCGGGCCGGGGACGATTCTGAGCAAACGCCCTACATCGTCGAGGCCTGGGTCTGCCAGGGCGGCGAGTTTGTGTTTGCGCCAGTGGGTTCGTACGGATTCTCAGCAGAAATCATCGATGAGCCGGGGTGTGCGGAGCGCTCGCATGCGCGGGCAGCGGCAGCCGAAAAGCATGGATACACACCGTGGGTGGAGGTGGATTGGCCAGCTTATCGAAACTAGTACTGTGGGAAGAATTTCTGCAAGCGGCGCGTCAATACAAGGAGGAATACAAAGACGACAATCACGTATGATTTTTCAATCACACCGATATATGGTTCCATCGGACGGACAATTCGCCACAATCCCAAAAGATAAGCAATTAGCGTAGCCAAACCTCCCCAGGCGAGAAATCGCGATGAATTACGGATGTCTGCCCAGTGCTTGCCGGGCAAGCAGGCAGGCAGGTGGTACAACCCAAGCAGCAATCCGACGACGCTCACCAAGGCTGGGAGAGTGTGCATATAGTTGGTCAAGCTGTCACCACCACACAAATGGTCGCAAGGAAGGATTCCGGTTCCCGCCAAGCCGTATCCGAATGCGGCCCAAAAAAGTGATGCCGGCGATCGGCGTTTGGCCCAATTCCTTGCGAGGTCCAGACGAGGGGCAAAAAATCCAATCAGTAACCCACTGACAATCAGAGTGAGATTCATTAGCTCGGAATAGGAGCGACCCATGCGGCCCATGCGGCTGAGCGTATCGGCAAGGGGCTGGTATTCCACCTGAAATGCGCTGACGGTCAAGTAACCTGCAAAGAAGACTAAAGAAGCGGCGGGGCCGCAAAGACCATGGAGTCTTTCACCAGTTGCCGCTGAATTCCATCGCTTGGCCTGAATCTGTGCCAAATGTTCGAGATTCATCGCCTCCTCCAAAACATCCCACTAGTATTAACTGGGAAGGCAGCGACTTTGTTATTTGCGCTTAAGGATGCGGATAAAGCGAGTTGTGCTCAGGAGACTCAGGCAGAAAGAGTATCACTGCCGGGTTACCGGGTTTTAGATGGAAGCCAGGTTCGTTAAGTGTTCCGATTTTGCCTTCGACCTGCTGACCGTCTTTTTCAAATTTGTAGAAAATCGTCCAAGGGTGACGCCCATTTATCCTCACGTTGTAGTTCGCATCCAACCTTGTGATCTCGCCCTGAATGGATTCGCCATGCCGAAGGACGTTCACGATATGCATCGCTTGCTGATAGCGCCAATAGAGCATGGCGAAACCGCCGCCTAAAAACAACAAACCCATGCCCAAAAATGGGAGCCCTAAAAAAGCCGTGATGATCCCGATCGTGAGTCCTACGCCCGTGACGGTAAAGATAAACCCTAACAGGGCGAAAATGCCGCCTGAGATCACCCAGACGTCCTACAGCATGATGCGCCGCGCATAGGTATCCGAGATCTCGCGCGGGGGCGCAGGCGGCATCTGCAGCTCGATCTTGCCGCGTTTGACCTCGGCCGGAGGGTGGACTTCGGTGGGCGCCGGCAGCGTGCCACCGCAATTGCTGCAATTGGTTTGGAAGCTTGTGTAGTTGGTGCCACACCACGGGCAGGTGATGGTCATCGGGCGATTATAAGACTTTCCAGAAACCAGCCACATCCGTTCGCCATTCCGAGAGCAAATAGGTGATTGCGATGCGATCGATATGGCTCACGATTGTGATTGCCATGGCGATATCAAAGAAGATGCCTGCGTCACCGGTTAGGAATAGGAACCAGGCCGCTAAGAATAGTGCGATGCCAGCCAGTTTGGCTGAAACTGCGTGGTAAGCCGGGGCACGCCTGAACTTTAGAAGTGGATAGATCAAGGAAATTGCATAAGCGATCAGCATCGCAAAAATCCATTTTAGGTGCGGGAGCAATTCATGGCTGTGAGCGATCCAGGCGGATGAGGCCAAACAGAGAAAGAAAAACAAATCTACGCGGCTATCCCAGATTCGCAGGCGTTGCGTAAAGACATTGAGCCAGCGGGCAATGAAACCATCAACGATGTCCGAAAACAGTCCGGCTGCCATTCCTATAGCGACAACGGGACCGGTTTCGCCATGGAGGGAATGCCAAAGGAGCACCGGGCCGATCAGAAACCGAAACAGGACCAGGGCAGCAGGCAGCCAGCCAACGGACATTGAGCCAGAATAGCTTGCCGGATCAGTTGGGTCAATACTCCGCTTTGACAGGCAAGCCAAGCTGCACTACAATTTTAGTTATGGCTAAATCAAAAACGGAGCGGGAGCCGCTTTCGCAATCCATCGAAGACTATTTGAAAGCGGTCTACGAGCTGACGCGTGAGGATGGGCGCGCCTCAACCAATGCGCTTGCGGATTACCTCAACGTGGCGCCGGCTTCAGTGACAGGCATGCTGCAGAAACTGGCATCCACGCAACCGCCGCTCCTGGAATATCAAAAACACCGCGGAGTGAAGCTCACCAAACAGGGCGAAAAAGTGGCCCTCGAAACCATCCGCCATCACCGTCTTCTCGAACTCTTCCTCCACCAGATCCTTGGCTATGAATGGGACGAGGTTCATGAAGAGGCGGACCGGCTGGAGCATGTTATTTCCGAGCAATTCGAGGAACGCATCGCCGAAGCACTGGGGGACCCGCAGCACGACCCCCATGGAGACCCAATCCCCAGGCTGGATCTGAGCGTCCCCAAGGATGACGAGACTTCCCTCAGCACGTTGCGACCTGGTCAGCGAGCCCGCGTGATGCGAGTACGGGACACGGCTCCAGAGCTGTTGCGCCATTTGGGCCAACTGGGGGTGATTCCTCAGGCAGAGGTTGAAATCACTGGTTTTTCTGAGTTCGACGGTAATCTTATTTTGAGGGTCAAGGGGAGCAAAGAAGAGATCGTATTGGGGCCGCGCGTCACCAGCCAAGTGTACGCCGACGTGCTCTAGCTAATCCAAGATTTGACAATCTGCAATTTTCGCCTAAAATAGCAGATGCTAATTTAGTCGCTACTAAATTTAATTTTCGCCACAATGGAGGAAGTATGCAGAAAAAGCTTTCCAGGAGAGATTTCCTTAAAGCTGGGGCCTTAGTGGCTGGCGGCCTGGGGGCTGCTGTGGCAGCCCGAGACGCCAGAAAGCGTCCACCATTCAGCGGGCACGGACAGCACGGAGACCATGAAGGCATGGACGGGCCGCATGGAATGGCCAACGTGGTTGGAGAGGTCGACCATGAGAAAAATGGGTTCAACCCGAGCGACCTGCTCACCGATTTTGATTACGGGAAGGTATCCACGTTGCCGAATGGGCAAACCTTACGCGAATACGAAATTTACGCGGCCAATAAGATGATCGAGGTGGTGCCTGGCATCGAGTTCCCGGCGTGGACGTTTAATGGTCGCATTCCAGGCCCCTCCCTGCGCGCCACCGAAGGCGATCGGATGCAAATCCATTTTTTCAACGGGAGCGACCATCCGCATACCATGCACTTCCATGGATTCCACCCGGCGGAAATGGACGGTGTTCCGGGCTCAGGCCCCCTGGTCGATCCTGGCAAGGAATTCACATATGAATTCGACGCCGGGCCGTTCGGTTTGCACCAGTATCACTGCCACGCGTTCCCACTGGCGCGACACATTGCTAAGGGACTTTATGGCGCGTTTATCTGCGACCCGGTGGGTGGCAGGCCAAGAGTCGATCATGAATTTGTGATGGTGCAGAGCGGATACGACGTAGACTTCGACGACGAAAATGACTTCTATCAGGTAAACGGAATTCCCTTCCACTATCAAATCAACCCGATCCAATTGGGAGTGAATGAAACCGTTCGTATTTACCTCGTGAATATGTTGGAATTCGATCTGGTCAACTCTTTTCATCTTCACGCAAATTTCTTCCACTATTACCCCACCGGCACCAGCCTGACGCCTGTCCAATTCACCGACACGATCATTCAGGGGCAAGCGGAGCGCGGCATCCTGGAATTCAGCTACGCGTATCCCGGAATCTACATGTTCCATGCGCATGTGACCGAATTCGCAGAGCTAGGCTGGTCCGGCCATTTTGAAGTGATCCCCTGAGGCTGGCAATGGCAAAAACAAAAAAACCTACACAAATTAATCAAGGTGCACAGAATCTCAGGACCCTTGGATTATTTCTGATCCCAATCATCCTGCTCGCTGCAGTCATCGCGTTGTTCCTGCGCACCGGAGGGGGCGTGGATTTCGAAGTCCCGGCACCCATCGAAGACCTGACTGTTGAGCGCGTCATTCTGACGCGCTGGCATTTCGAAGTGGTTCTGCGCAACTCGGGACCAGAGGATGTGACCATTGCACAGGTGGGTGTTAACGAGGGCATCCGGCCTTTCACAATGGAGCCCAGCAACACAATCCCGAGATTGGGAACCGCCAGCCTGCACATCGATTATGGGTGGGTAGAAGGCGAAGCTTACGCGATCACGATCTTTACGACAAACGCGGTTGCGTTCGATGTGGAAATCCCTGTGGCCTTTGAAACGCCGACATCTTCCGCGAATCTGCTCGGGTTTACGTTGATAGGCTTATATGTTGGGGTTATTCCGGTGTTCCTTGGAATCTTCTGGTTCCCAGCGCTGCGACGGCTCGGTCGAGGCTGGATCACGTTCCTCACGGCGCTGACGGCAGGACTGTTGATCTTCCTGGGTGTGGACACTCTCGTGGAGGCCATCGAGCAAGTTGAATCTGTCCCTAATCCGTTCCAGGGATTCGGATTGATCGCAATTGGAGGCGTAGGAATCTTTATGCTGCTCGCAGCCATCAGCCAACGAGAGGCCAACATCCAGCGGAGCGAAAGCGCAAAGCGTATCTCTGTCGCTTATATGATTGCCCTTGGTATCGGTTTGCACAATCTTGGCGAGGGTCTTGCCATCGGCGCGGCGTACAACGTAGGCGAGATCGCGTTGGGGACATTCCTGGTGGTGGGGTTCATCACCCAGAATATCACCGAAGGATTGGGCATCATTGCCCCAATCTTGCGTGATCGGCCATCGATCAGAGATCTCATTCTGCTGGGAGTTATCGGCGGTGCGCCTGCGATCCTGGGCACCTGGCTTGGAGGCCTTTCGCCTTCGCCGACGCTGGCCGTGCTCTTCTTAGGGATCGGTACCGGCGCCATCTTCGAGGTGGTTTACGAAATTGCCAAGATCCTGCAAAAGGACACGGAGAGGAAGCCTGCGCCGATGATGGTGTTCTACGGCGTGATGGCCGGGATGCTGGTCCTATACATCACTGGGTTGTTTATCAAATAGCCTGAATCGAAATCATACTCAGCGTAAATAGTAGCTGGTAAGCTCTCACTTACCAGCTACTATTTAATAATTACAATTGTCTGCAGGTGATCCTCAAGGGAACCATGCATATCACTTTGCTAGCCGTGGGCACCCGGGGGGACGTGCAGCCCTATATTGCGCTTGGTCGAGGTTTGAAAGCCGCGGGCCACCACATTCGGCTAGCGACTCACCCCCAGTTTGAGGATTTTGTTAAAGAGTACGAGCTGGAATTTGTTGCCCTGCGCGGAAATCCGCAGGAGATCCTGCAAGGCGATGTGGCGCAGGCGTTGATGAACGGCAGCCCAGATGCGATACGGTATCTGGGCATTTTTGTGCAAATGGGACGTGAGCTGATGGATCAGTTGCACGCGGACATCTGGAAAGCATGCCAGGGCACGAAGGCGGTGGTCTATGCCCCGCTGGCGATAGCCGGACACTATGCAGCCAAGAAGCTGGAAATCCCGCGTCTCGGGGCAGCACTGCAGCCGCTCTCGCGCACATGGACGCATCCGTCGATCTTCATGCCGCGCTGGCTGCGTTTCGGCATCCCGTTCAATTATTTAAGCCACATTTTCGTGGAGCAAATGCTCTGGCAACCGACGCGCAGTCGAGTCAACCGCTGGCTGTCCCAGGATCTGGAAATGGAGCCGCTGTCTTTCAAGGGCCCCTTTAGCGAGGTCTATCATTCAGACACACCATTAATTTTTGGGATCAGCCAGCATGTATATCCGCGCCCGCGGGATTGGCCGAAGCATCATTACCTCACCGGCTATTGGTTTTTGGAGCAGACATGGAAGCCGCCTGCGAAATTGGTGGAGTTCCTCGACGCAGGGCCTCCTCCGGTTTATGTGGGATTTGGGAGCATGCCACACAAAAGAGCCGAGGAGACCGTGGACATCCTCTTGGAAACATTGAGGCTCAGTGAACAGCGCGGGCTGTTACTCAAAGGCTGGGGAGGGCTTTCAGCCAGCGACCTGCCCAGTGACGTTTTCATGCTGGACTCTGCCCCACATGATTGGCTTTTCCCCCGCATGGCAGCGGTAGTGCACCATGGCGGCGCGGGAACGACTGCTGCGGGATTGCGCGCCGGGGTTCCGTCCGTTTTGATCCCGCACATCACCGACCAGCCATTCTGGAGCGCGCGAGTGCGGGCCTTGGGCGTCGGCCCCCCGGCCATGAAGTGGCGGAAGCTGGACGCCCGGCAGCTGGCGGGGGCCATTCGACTGGCTGTGGAAGACATGCCCATGCGCGTGCGGGCAGAACAACTGGGAAAAAAACTCCAGTCCGAAGATGGGGTAGCCAACGCGGTCCGCATCATTGAAGCCCATATCCGCTAAAGATCGAAAGAGTCGAGGATCTGCTAGTGGCTTTCCTGCGCTGGTAAAATAATCCTCTGTGCCTGACTCGAAAGTACTGCTGGTGCTCTGCCTCACCGGGCTCATCGGGCTGGGCGTGCCCGCGATGCTTTACGCAGGATTGCGCCGCGGGGACACCGGCCAATTTGAAATGATAAAGCGTGCAAGAAGCGTGGCGCGCAAACCGTGGAAAACAGAAGATGACCAGCTTTCCGAGTTATCTCGAAGGGTTGAGGCGTTGCGAAAAAAATAGGGCCTTCCGGCGGTACCTTTGCGTGCATTTTATGTAAGGCTCATGCACTATGCTAGTCTGATATCCAATAAAGGCTCACAGAGAATGAAATCCAACCGACCACTGCTCATTACATTGATTGTGCTGATTGCCTCGGCAATCTGCCTTTGCACGGTTTCCGCCGCGAGTCTGTCCTATTATTTCTTTCAGGACGAAATCACCCGCATCTTCCGGGACCCCTCGATCATTTTCAACCCGCAACCGGGGTCGAGCGAAGCTCCCGTTGAAACGCCGATCCCGATTGGTCAAGAAACCGACCTGGCGAGCCTGTTTGCTCCCATGTGGGAAAGCCGCCAATTCTTGCAGCAGGATTTCGTTGAACAGCCTGTTTCTGATCAAGTATTAGGGCAAGGCGCCTTTGACGGTCTGAACGCCTTTCTGGAAACGTTCGGCGTCGATCTGGACGATATCCAGGTTACCCAGGAGGCTCCGAGCGCTGGCGAATTGTCCCAGCAGGCGGACACACCGCAAGAGGCAGCGGACGATTTCCTAGCGTTTTGGGAAGCCTGGCGCAAGGTGCAATATGGGTCGACAACGATCCTCACCAGCCAGCAAGAACTCATGCGGATTTCACTGAGTGGGATGGTGGACGCGCTCGATGACGATCACACAGGTTATCTAGACCCATTTGAACTGCAGCAATCTGATCTTTCGCTCCAAGGAGAATATGAAGGCATTGGGGCGTGGGTAGACACCACCACCGATTACGTAACCATTATTGCACCTATGGAAGGCTCGCCGGCGGAGGCGGCCGGCTTGCAACCTGGCGACGTGGTGCTGGCAGTGGACGGGCGCGACATGACCGGCGTGGACGGCGACGTAGTGATCAGCTACATCCTCGGCCCACGGGGAAGCACTGTTGTTTTAACCATCCAACGCGAAGGGGAGCCCGAACCGTTCGAGGTTTCCATCGTGCGAGACCGCATATTCGTTCCCAGTGTGGAGAGCGAAGTTCTTGATTCGAATATCGCCTATGTGCAACTCTTTGCATTTGGTACCGATAGCGCAAGTGAATTACATGCTGCGCTTGAGGAAGTGATGGCGCAAAATCCACGCGGCTTGATCCTCGATCTGCGCAACAACGGCGGCGGCTTCCTGGACACGGCCGTTTCCACAACATCGGAATTCATCGAAGATGGCGTGGTCCTTTACGAGGAATACGGGGATGGCAGCCGCGAAGCTTATGAAACCCTGGGTAACGGATTAGCTACCGAGATTCCGCTGATCGTGCTCGTAAACCAGGGAACTGCCTCGGCCTCCGAAATTCTCGCAGGCGCGATACAGGACTACGAGCGCGGAATTCTGCTGGGCGAGACCACTTTCGGAAAGGGATCCGTGCAGATCTCCCGGTTGCTTTCGAATAATCAGGGTGCGCTGCGCATCACAGTAGCCCATTGGCTGACGCCTGACGAGCGCCAGATCCATGGACTGGGACTAGAACCGGACGTGTTCGTTGAACTAACAGAAGAAGATGCGGCAGCCGAAAGGGACCCGCAACTAGACGAGGCTATCCGGCTGCTGACTTCGCGGAGCAGTTTGTTTAACTAAAGGAGAGGAAGAGATGTTTTTCTACAGCGGCAGTTATTGGATCTTCATGTTGCCCGCATTCATTCTGATGATGCTGACGCAATGGTACGTGACTTCCAGTTACAACAAGTGGAGCCGGGTTCCCAGCCGCAGCGGGTTGAGCGGGGCTGAGGTCGCCAGACGGCTCGTCGAGCGCGGCGGGCTGCGCGATGTGCAAGTCGAGGAAGTAGGCGGGCGGCTGAGCGATCACTATGACCCGCGCAGCAAGACCCTGCGCCTATCGGCCGGGGTTGCACAAAGCGCTTCGGTAGCCGCAGCGGCCATCGCTGCGCATGAACTGGGGCACGCGGTGCAAGACCGTGAGGACTATTTCCCCTTGAGACTGCGAGCCGCCCTGGTGCCCGCGGTCAATATCGGCTCATACTTCGGGTGGATACTACTTATGATCGGCTTCCTTCTGGGATATACAGAGCTGGCATGGCTGGGCGTGGCCGTATTCGCTGGGGGTGCAGCCTTCGCCCTGGCCACGCTGCCAGTGGAGCTAAACGCATCTGCCCGCGCTCGCGAGTTGCTTACGACCGCCGGAATCATCAGTAGCGAGGAGGAGCGTTCGGGTGCGAACACAGTTTTGAACGCCGCGGCGCTCACCTATGTAGCGGCGCTTTTTACAGCCATCATGCAACTTTTGTATTACGCCTCCCTGGTCCTTGGAATGGGACGACGGAGATAAAAACACTCCAAAAAGCCTCGCAAAAAAAGCGAGGCTTTTTATTTTGTGAGCAAATTTCTGAGCGCGGGTTCTAGTTCGGGGAATCGAAACTTGAAGCCAGATTGCAGCAGTTTTTCGGGCACCATCCTCTGCCCGTCCATCACCACGGTCGACACTTCGCCAAGAGCCAAATTCAACGCGAAGCGGGGGATTGGCAGAAAGACAGGGCGACGCATCACTTTGCCGAGTGTTCTCGCGAATTCGCGGTTGGTCACCGGATTAGGCGAGCTCAGGTTGAAGGCGCCCTTTGCTTTAGGGTTGTCGATCAGGAAGCGGAGGGCAGTAATGTGGTCGTCAATATGGATCCAAGGATAGTATTGTTGGCCGCTGCCGAACCAGTTGCCGGTGAACAGGTGAAATGGGAGCACGAGCAGCGGAAATGCACCACCTTTCGTCGTCAGCGGCAGGCCGGTGCGTAAGATCACTCGACGCACACCCATGCCTTCCACTTCAGCAGTGGATTTTTCCCATTCAACACACAGTTGAGCCAGGAAATCTGAGCCGGGCGGTTCGCTTTCGGCTATGGATTCACTGCGACGAGGGCCGTAGTAGCCGACCGCTGACGCCTGTAATAAGACTTTGGGCTTGCGCTTTGCGGCTCCGATTGCCTCGCTAACCGCCTGACCAATATTGATCCGGCTAAGCCGGATGAGTTCTTTTCGCTTCCTCGTCCATCGACCTGGAATAAATCCTTCACCCTTAAGACTTGCGCCAGCAAAATTCACAATCGCTTCAGCGCCTTCCACCAGGTCCACCCAACCTTCAGGCGTGCGCGCATCCCATTTAACGGCAGACGCATTATGGGGCAAGTCCTTCACCTTTTCGGGTGCGCGGCTCAGGATGATTACTTCATGCCCGTCTTTTGTAAGGCTATCGGTAAGCGCCCGCCCGATCAATCCGCTGCCCCCAGCAATGATGACTTTCATACTGCCTCCTACTCGATCACCGCCACAGCCTCGATCTCAACCAGAAAATCTTTGTCCGACAGCGCGGGAACGCCGACCCAAGTCGAAGCGGGCAATCGTTCTTCAGGAAAGAACGTTTTTAACGCTTCGGTAATATGATGATCCTCGGCGAGTTTGGATTCCACAATGTAGATGCGCATCGAAACCACATCTGTAATCGTCCCTCCTGCCGACTTAAGGGCGGTTTCAATGTTGCGCAGGGACTGGATGGTTTGTGCGCGCAGATCGTCCGGGCCGACTATGTTGCGCTCGCTGTCCCAAGCCACTTGACCCGATAGGTAAACAGTTTTCCCTCCCTGGCTCGTGACGATTTGCGAAAAGCCGTATTGCTGGCTGGGGAACAATTCAGGGTGGTTTAGATATTGCTTTGGCATCAACTGGCCTGCACGGCGGCTGACAACTTTTGCTTCCTGAGTGCTTCCTTTTCTTCCACCGACAGAAAGGCGATTTCCAAAGAATTCGTTTGCGCTTGCCGAATCTGGTCCTGGCTCAGACCCACTTTGGGGGCGGCCACGTTGTACTCATGCGGCAAGGTGATGTTGCTGATACCGGGGTCGTCAGAATTGATAGTTGCCAGCAACCCGGCCTCAAGCATAGCCTTTAGCGGGTGATCGGCGTAGGTAGCCACGGTACTGGTCTGGACATTGCTGGTGAGATTCGCCTCGATGCCAATCCGGCGCTCCAGTAGGGTTTGGAGGAGCCTGGGGTCATCCAAAGCCCGGTTCCCATGCCCGATCCTGCGAGCGCCCAGCTCATCGATGGCTTGCCAGACGCTTTCGGCGCCAGCCGCCTCCCCAGCGTGGACGGTGATACCCCAGCCGGCTTCCCTGGCGATCCTGAAGTGCTCGACAAACAGGCGCCCAGGGAAATTAGCCTCATCGCCAGCCAGGTCCAAGCCGACAATGTGGTCTTCATGGGCCAACAGGGCATTCAATTCTTGCATTGCCCGGTGTGGTCCAAAATGGCGACTGAGAACGCCTATCAGGTTGGCTTTCAGGCCCGTTTCTCGGGAGCCTTGATGCACCCCAGCGGCCACCGCCTCAACCACCGCTACCGGATCCAGGTTGTGCGGTTGGGCCATGAAAAGGGGGCTAAAGCGTAGCTCGATGTAGTCGATCCCCTCAGCTTTTGCATCCAGCACATTTTCGTAGCCAACACGGCGGCAGGCATCGTAATCGACCAGGATGCCCGTCATCCATCTAAAACGTTCGATGAACGCCATGATGCCCGGCTGCGCTTCGGTGACCTGGACATGGGGACGCAAATCTTCTAAATTCCAGGCAGGCAGCGGCAAATTATGTTTTCGTCCGAGTTCCAGAATCGTTTGCAAACGAACGGACCCGTCCAGATGGCAATGGAGATCTATCAATGGAATGGTTGGATCGATCATTAGACTTTCCCCGGGAAATTATAAGTGAGTTCAAGTTAAAACAAAATAGCGGTGGAACACCACCGCTATTTTGCGAAGTTTTAGTTAGCTAACGAAAACTAGCGGCTTCGTTTCTTCTTGCGGGTAGCCTTCTTCTTCGTAGCCTTCTTCTTCGTGGTCTTCCTCTTCTTGGCGGCCATTTTTTCTCCTTCCGCGAGATTTTCGCGAAACTGTTTTTCGCGAATATGAATAAAGTATAGGAGAGAGAGTGTCTAATTCTTGTGCAAAAATGTGTGAAAAATCGTTTGAATCTATACAAACTTGTTCAAAACATGTGAAAAATATTTTTCAAATTGAATTTAACAGAAAATTTTTTTGGAAAAATAACTTTTTTAGAAAATTCCAAACATTTCGCGCAAGATAGGGCGAATTAATTCCCAATTAGGCAACAACACTTGCGCGCCTGCATTGGTGACCCACGAGGTGGTTGCTTCGCGTGGAAGCGTGCGCGAATTTACATCCTCAAAGATCACAGCGCGCAAAATCGCAACGCCGATGCGCGGCCACATCCACACTGGTAAATTCGTATCCACTGTTTGCGCCAAGGCGATCATCGCGCCGGGAACGCGCAACCATGAAAGTGGGTTGAGCATTTTCTTCACCATGGAAACTACAAAAACCTGTCCGTGCCGCATCCGAAAAAAATCATCTCCGGTGCGGTCGCGCACGAATGCCAATGCCTGGGTGCCATCCAGATGATGCTTGCCAGGCGGATAACCCGCGGCCGATTCTGTAAGGGTGATGTCCGCGCCGCCGAGCGCATCGATCACATCAGCGAAGCCCACCAAGCGAATGCGAACGTAATGATTTACATTTACGCCGAAATTTTGTCTCACCGTTTGCAGCGCCAGGCGAGGCCCAGACCCTGTTTGCGCTCCTTCGCCGAACGAATGGGCTGCATTGATGCGGTTCTCACCGTAACCGGGGATCGGCACCCAAAGATCGCGTGGAATGGACAGCATGTTCACGTGACCAGTCAATGGTTGCACCGAAAGCAAAATGATCGTATCGCTGCGCCCGATATCGGTACCCTCTGGAGTGCGATCGATTCCCAGGATAAGCAAGTTGTTACGAATGGGGGCAAGGAAGTAGGCGCCAAGCGCAACAAGAATGAAGATCAGGAGCCGCGCGCTCGGCGTGGGGCCGCTGCGGGCGGTCTGCAAGGTGAGCTACGCGGCCTACCTGTTCCACTGGCCGTTGTTCCTGGTGCTCACC
>JBOGUK010000077.1:0-3733 GCA_050695915.1 Anaerolineales bacterium | reverse complement strand
GTCCGGAGGTCTTGACATCAAGACCTCCGGACCTCCGGACTACCGCATCGATTTTGGTGTTCATCTTGAAGACTACACCCATCCCCCTCAAGCGCTCTGCAAACTCATCGGCAAACGCCTGGAATCCACCAACAAAGGTTCCCAATCTGGTCGTACGGGCATGCAACCGCGCCCACAACCAGGCCATGTTGACATCTCCGGCGTAAGGGCCAAACTTGCCCTCAACAAGCGGCAACCACATACTTTCGTAAACACGATCGCCGGCCCACTTGCGCATCCATTGATCGACGGTGGTTTTTTCAAGCGGCTCCCAGTTATTAGTAAGCCTCAAATAGAGGCCGACCAATCCAAAACGAAGTTTGTCCAGGCCCCATCCGAGGCCGGGGAACATCAATGCCTTCGGGATTGAGTCGAAAGGGTAAAAGCGACCCACGTGGTAAACAACAGTGTAGGGGCGCGGAAAAACGAGGCGATCGCTCCACCCCAGTTCGCGGATTAACCCGAGCATGTATTTATCAGAACCAAACCAATGGTGATAAAACTTTTCCACCCACCAATCCCAGTTCGGTTGCTTGAAACCTGACGCTAACCCACCTACCTGGTTAGCCGACTCGCAAATCGTAACTTCGTGCCCACCTTGCGCGAGATCATACGCAGCGGCCATGCCCCCGAACCCGGCACCGATCACTGCCACTTTCACGCCGCACGCTCCGCGGCTTTGACTTCAGTCCATCTCACACCCTCGCGAACGAAGTAATAGGCGCCCAATGCGGTAATTGGTAACCACAACGCCACGTGCAACACGAAGGTGTAGCTGCTGGCGACAGCCTGCGGAACTCCGTAGGCAACCAGCACCGCGATGCCAGGCGCATCGAAGGTGCCTAGGTACCCGGGAGCGGACGGAATCGTCGTGGCCAGATTGACCACTCCGTTCATAAGCATCAACGCGAAATAGCTCACCTGGAAGTCAAACGCTTGCATCACGAACCAGTATTTTCCGGTTTCGAGCAACCAGATAACCACTGAGGTGATGAACACCATAAAGATCTCCACAGGAGAACGCAACGATTCCAGTCCGCCTAAAAATCTTGAACCTAACTCCAGCACTCGAGCACGAAACCTCGTGGGCAATAAGTTCTCCGCCAGGATACCGAGGACTTTTTCCGACGCGGTTGGGAACATCGCAGCCATAAGGAAGACAAGCAGCGCGCCGAAGAAAATGAAACTTCCATAAAGCGCGATCTGCTGAATGCTTAAACCAGCGGCCACACTCGAACCGCCCGTCAGGTCAGCAAGGTCTCTTAAGTTGGCGAAAATAAAGGCAAGCATCACCACGCCATCGAAAATGCGCTCGACGATGATCGTTGCCAGCGACGCCGAAATCGATACTCCTTCTCTGCGTTTGAGGACCGCGGCTCGCAACACCTCACCCGCCCGCGCCGGATAGATGTTGTTGCCCATATAGCCAATAGCGACAATGGGGAACATCGTCGCGGTCGAAATCTGTTTCAAAGGACGTAACAGGTAATGCCAGCGCCAAGCCCGCGCCCATACCGCTAGGAAATAAATGGCCACGCCTGGAAGGAGCCACCAGTAATTCGCTCGCTGCACCTCTCGCCAGAAGGCGGCAAAATCCAATCCTCGCAGCACAAGCACCAGAAAAATGGCGCTGATCGCGATCCCCAGCCAAAATTGCCAACGTTTCATAGAGATTTAGGCAGTGACCGCGAAAACTGACACTCGAATTACCAACTCCAAGATCCTGTTCTTGTTCGTCATTGTACTCGGCGGCTCGAATCTCATAGGATTGCCCAGGTCTTGAGCTATCTCCCCGGGTCGAATATGATTTCCACCAGAGTGAAGCAGACAACGATGCACAAGAGCATACGCGTTCTTTCGGTAATGTCCGTATTGGAAGGTATTGCCACCCTTGCCTGGCTGGCGCTGATCCCAACAGGGGGGAGGTTTTTCACCCCCGCGCGGATTGCATTAATGCTGGGCATCGCGGCAATGTCTGCTAGCTGGCTATTTCTCTATTTACGGATCGATTCCTCTAAGTGCGCGGCTCACTGGTTGGCGAATTGGAGGAGTAAGAGAATTCTGGCTGTCTTTAGTGTTTGCCTACCTTTACTAATCCTCAGCGCCGCCGCTCATCAGGATCTTTGGTCGCAATACCTATCGGAGGCCGTGTTTGTCAGGGCGATCCCCGTTCTGGTCTGGGGATCGCTCATTTCTGTCCAAATTGGATTGTTCCTCATGCTCGCCGATATTGACAAGGATGCGCTCGCAACATCCTTTCGCCCTCCGTGGAAACATACCGCCATGCTGCTGAGTTTATTTCTGATGATTTTGCTCTTCATTTCCATCACTAAAATTGGGATCACCACAGACCGTGTCGGATTGAGCTGGGGGCCACCAGGCACGCCGATTACATTCGGTCAATTGGCACTGGTATTTGCCGTAAGTATGTCCATCATGGTTCCCATCTGGCTGCTTGCAGTGAGGTTTACCAACCTGCAACGACTGGACGCAATATTTTTTATTGGACTTTGGGCACTCGCGGTTTTTCTATGGTCAAGGGAACCGATGCTTCCGTCGCACTTCGCATCCTCGCCAATGCAACCTAACCTTGAGTATTACCCTAATTCCGATGCCGCGGTATTTGATAAATCCGCGCTTCAACTTTTGTTCGGCGCGGGCTTCCAAAATCAGCTTGTGCGCCGCCCTTTATATGTGGGGTTACTGGCTCTGTTTCACAGAATTGCCGGTCCCGGTTACGCCGGATCGGTTTTTCTTCAAATCCTGTTACTCGCTTTCATCCCGGCATTGATTTACCTTTTGACCTCGAAATTATCCAATCGCATGGCAGGTCTGCTCACTGGGGGATTGATAACGCTCAGGGAAACTAACGCCATTCATCTTTCAGGCGAGATTCCTGCTTCCCACGCCAAGTTGTTGATGAGCGATTTGTTAACCATGCTGGGCATTGCTGTAATTCTCTACTTAGCCATAACACTCACCAAATCAAACAAGAAGAGCCTATGGTCATATGCAGTACTAAGCGCCTGTGTTGGATTAACCGCCTTGGTGCGGGCGCAAACTCTGATTATTCTGGCTCCCATCCTCTTGTTTATTATTTTCAGCCAAAGACCATTCAAAATAGCACTAACCAAATCTCTAATCTTAATTCTTGGGCTGGGATTGGTTCTTCTTCCCTGGTTGTGGCGAAATTGGGATTTGACGGGCAGGATTCTCCTTGATGACGGGGGAGAGCAGAGACTGTTGGCACGCAATTACTCCTCGGATCCAACTTCCGCCCCAGCGAGATTTTCTGGCGAAAGCGAACAGGAATTTTTAGCGCGACTACGAAGGGATATTTTTTCTTTCATCTTTATCCACCCAAGCGACGTTTTAACCTTTGTCTCAAATCATTTTCTCCACAATCTGGTGGACAGCGCTCTATATGTTGCCCCGATCTATTCGGGCGATTCCCCCGCCAGTCTCTTAAGCCGCATCCCATATTGGGATACTTGGGATGGCAATCTCACCTCAGCCAACGGGACATTTCTCTTTATCAATCTCTTTGTCCTGGCATTAGGTATCGCAGTCGCCCTAAAGCAGCACCAATTTGCCGGGTGGCTCCCTTTCACTGTGTTTCTTTTCTACAGCGCCGGCAATGCACTTGCCAGATCCTCGGGATGGCGATTCCTGCTCCCGGTCGATTGGATTATCT
>JBOGUK010000076.1:0-11715 GCA_050695915.1 Anaerolineales bacterium | reverse complement strand
GTGAGGCCACTTTGGTGATCGCCGCCGTCAGCGTCGTCTTGCCGTGGTCGATGTGTCCCATCGTGCCCACGTTCAAGTGCGGTTTGCTGCGATCAAATTTTTCCTTCGACATCTATTCTGTCTCCTTCATGTCTGTTTCTTTTATTACAGAGCCCTCAATGGGATTTGAACCCATGACCTCATTCTTACCAAGAATGCGCTCTACCCCTGAGCTATGAGGGCTTGCGAATGAACAATGCATTTTGAGAAATGCGTTTGTTCATTCGCGTTGGAGTTTGCTTACACAGTTTTTGACACCAGACATCTTTTATGACGCAAACTCCACGACGCCTATTTCTTGTTGGCTAAACAGTGGACAGGGAGGGATTCGAACCCCCGAAGGCTTGCGCCATCTGATTTACAGTCAGACCCCGTTGGCCACTTGGGTACCTGTCCTGGGTCCGCCACACGAGCTGACGGAGAGCCGACGACGGGAATCGAACCCATAACCTACCGCTTACAAGGCGGTTGCTCTGCCGTTGAGCTACGTCGGCGCGCTGCCATGTTAAATCTAACCGCGCGCAGGCGCGTTCAGTCTACCAAAGGCCATCCTCAACTTGCGGGGACGCTTGGCAGAAAGGTTAGTTTATCCGGGATGAGAATTAGAGTCAATGCTAGTGCACAGGGCGGCGGATTTTGGACCCATGTGTCAGGCAAACCCGCGAGCCTGCCAAACCATGTACAGGGCAACAGACCCGGCAACAGCAGCATTCAACGAGCCAATTTGCCCCCGCATAGGAAGGCGAAGCAGGATGTCGCAGGATTCGCGCACGAGGCGGCGCATCCCCTCTCCCTCGCTGCCCACCACGAGAGCTGTCGGACCATCCAATCGGACCTTGCCTAATGGCTGTGCTGCTTCATCGGCTTCCAGTCCAATCACCCAGATATCGGCCTTTTTAAGCTCGGCGATCGCCTGGGCAACGTTGTGCTGGGCAATCAGCAGATGTTCGCTTGCACCGGAAGACGCATTGACCACCGCCGGAGTTACCGTTGCCGTGCGCCGTTGGGGCAGTATGACTCCATGAACACCTGCGACCTCTGCAGTGCGTAGAAGGGTGCCTAGATTCTGTGGGTCCTGGAGGATATCTAAAATGAGGATGAAGGGCGGCGCGGAAGAAATTTTGGCCTTTTCGAGAAGCTGTCCAAAATCAGCATAGGCATACTCGTCTGCCTGCAGGGCAAGGCCCTTGTGGCTTTCCGCCAAGCCATCCAGCTCTCGACGCGGCACCTGCTCGATTGGCAACTTTTTTTCAATCGCGAGATGATGAGCGTTCTCTAGGGAAGAGCTTGATTGAATCCCCTGAGCAATTTTGAGACGATAAGAACGCCGTTTACCCGCACGTAACGTCTCATAGACCGCGTTGCGGCCGTAGATCCATTCTTTCACAGTGCTGTTCCTGCTTTTGTCAAGCGCCTGGGTTTATGCCCAGCGCCAACTCGATCCCCTGGCGCTATCCTCAACCAGAATACCTAGCCCTTTCAGCCGGTCGCGAACCATATCGGAGAGCCCCCAAAGTTTCTTGGCCCGGATTTTGTCGCGAACCTCGACGAGGATATCAATGAGTTGAGCCAGGTTTCCGTCGGACCCGCCGACGGACGGCCACTGTATTTCTGCCGCTCCCTGACCATCAAGTTCGCTTCTTAGTTTTTCGAAAAGATGAATGATGGCCGTGGTGTCGATTTCCTTTTCGGCTGTTGCTGACCGCAAACCAAATACGCCCATGAGTTCCCGCAGTACATCCTGGGCGGGCTTCAATTGCTCGTCGGTGGCTCCCGCGTCGCGGCTCTGATTGATTTGGCGCACGAGTTCAAAAAGATGCGCCAGGGCTGCCGAGGAATTGAAATCGTCATCCATTGAGACAATAAACCCTTCACGCGTGCTACCCGCGATTGCACTCTGGTCTTTAATCTTGTTATCCCTTTCAACCTTCGCGCCTGGCAACGCGGGGCGGAGCCCGGAACGCAATCGCTCCAGCCCGCGGGTTGCAGCTTCCACCACGTCATCCCCATAAGTAAGCGGGCGTCGGTAGCTTGAATTCAAAACCATCATACGCAAGACGTCGCCCTCATGGTTCTCAAGGAATTCCGTAATGGTGATCAGATTGCCCAACGATTTGGACATTTTCTCGCCGGAAAGCTGCATCATGCCGTTGTGCATCCAGTAGCGAGCGAAAGGCTTTCCGCTCAGACTTTCGCTCTGCGCGATCTCGTTTTCATGATGCGGGAAAATCAAGTCGTTCCCACCCCCGTGGATATCGATTTGCTGCCCCAGGTGGTGGAAAACCATTGCCGAACATTCGATATGCCAGCCAGGGCGACCTTTGCCCCAGGGGCTGTCCCAGGAAGGCTCGCCTTCCTTTGCGGTCTTCCATAGAGCAAAATCCATCGGATGCTCTTTTCTGTCATCGACGGCCACGCGGGCGCCGGCGTTCATTTCCTCCAGCTTGCGTCCCGACAACTTCCCATAATCAGATTTTTTCTCGATTCGGTAATAAACGTCCCCATCAACCACGTAGGCGTAATCCGTCTCCAGCAACCGTGCGACCATGTCGATAATTGAAGCTATTTCACCAGTGGCGCGCGGAAAAATGGTCGCGGGAAGGATGTTCAGCGCCTTCAGATGCCTGTCGTACTCTTCGATGTATCTTTCTGCAAGAGCAATAGGATCCTCGCCGGTTGTGTTGGCGCGCTGGATGATCTTGTCATCGACGTCGGTGTAATTCATTGCATGCCGAACTTCGTAGCCGCGATATTCCAGATAGCGACGCACGATATCAAATGCCAATGAGGACATCGCGTGGCCAATATGAGCGCTGTCATATACTGTGGGACCGCAGACATAGATAGAAACCATGCCTGGTTGCAAGGGTTCAAACGCCTCAGTTCGACGCGTTAGAGTGTTATAGATTTTCAGTGCCATGTATTGATTTTCACGAAGTCTGCTTGCGCCGTCTTCTTGGAGGGGCTTGTTCCGGCTTGGCGAAGATCATACGGCCCGCAGCCGTTTGCAACACTTTGGTGACCGATGTTTGCACATCATTGCCAATGAAATCGTTGCCGTCCTGTACAACCACCATCGTGCCGTCGTCGAGATAACCTACCCCTTGGCGGGGCTCTCTTCCCTCATTGACTACTCGTACGGTGAGCTCTTCACCAGGTAGGTAGACGGCTTTCACTGCGTTGGCCAACTCGTTGATATTCAGAATAGTCACTCCCTGGAGCTCCGCCACTCGATTCAGGTTGAAATCGTTTGTCAAAATGGATGCATGCATTTGGCGAGCAAGGATCACAAGCTTGTCGTCTACTTCGCGTGCGCCTTCCACATCAATATCGCTGATATGAACAGGCAAGCGCGGATCCTTCTGCAGGTTGGCCAGAACTTCTAGTCCGCGCCGTCCGCGCTGGCGACGCAGCTTGTCTCCGGAATCGGCGATATGTTGGAGTTCTGCTAGTACGAAGCGCGGGATCAACAAGGTACCGAAAATAAAACCCGTGCGGGCGATATCGGTGATGCGCCCATCAATAATCACACTTGTGTCGATTAAGATGGTGCGCGAATCAGCTCCCGCAGACTTCTCGGCTCCCGCTCGGCCCGGCAGGAAATTAAAAAAGGACAGAATTTCGCTTTGCCTGGAAATGAAAACGACAACCCCGAAATAAGCAAGTAGCAACGCAATGACAATAGGCAAAATTTGGCTAAAAGGTTCAGGAAGCAGGGACAGGGGAAACGCCAACAAGCCCGCGATGATCAAACTCACGATCAACCCAATCAGGCCGGCCAATAGCGTGCGCGATGAAATTTGCGAAAGGAATTTCCGGATGGCACGGAGCGGGCGAACCGTTATATAAGGAGTGAGCACCAATCCCGCGAGAACTCCAAGCAACCCGAAAGCCTGCGCCCACAGTTCCGCCTCCTCGCTGCTCGCGATGCCTGCCAGGACAGCGCCCAGATACACACCCCCCACGCCAAATGCAACCATTCCCAATAAGCGGCTTACAAATTCAGAACTCATAGCTCTCCTGCTCGCCGCGCCCGGGGCAATTAACAAAATGAGCGCATCCCCGTGCGCTCATGCCCAATCCCCTGGTACAAAGGGTTTACCGCCTGGATGAAATCCTTTGCGGCAAATACTGTTTCGCCGGGATAATTGCAGACACCAACCCAAGGGCCGAGGCGTGAGGCGAGAATAAATGCGGTTGTAAAAAATGAAAACGAAACAGCGTCAGTAATCGTAACATGCGCACATGGATGCGTCAAATTGCAGGGAAATCATTCGCTCTAAAAACGTTTTCTCTAACGCAATTCTGGTAGGATACTGACGGGCTTATGTCGGATCACATCATTCATGTGAACGAAACCGATTTTTCGGCAGAGGTTCTGGCTTACTCCGGGCAAAGGCCTGTCGTGGTGGACTTTTGGGCGGAATGGTGTGTCCCTTGTCGCACGCTCGACCCGATCCTTGAAAAGTTGGCCCGCGATTCCGCCGGGACCTTCCGGCTGGCGAAGGTGGACGTGGACACCAATCCTAAGATCGCCTCGGATTATGGGGTTAGGGGTATCCCTGCCGTAAAAGCCTTTCGCAACGGGCAGGTTGTGGCTGAATTCAGCGGGCTTCGCTCTGAGTCGCAGGTACTGGAATTCATAGGGGCCCTTGCACCCTCCGAAGACAACCTGGCAACAGGGAAGGGGAATCACTTGCTCTCACTGGGGAGAATAGAAGAAGCTGAAGAGCAATTCCGAAAAGTACTCGCCGAAAACCCGGATCACGCTGGGGCGCTATTGGGACTTTCCAAAAGCCTGATCGCCCAAGGGAGGGCGGCTCAATCTTTACCCATCCTGCGCGAATTCCCCGTGAGTAGGGAATATCAGACAGCGGAACAACTTCTTCCGCTTGCACTGGTAATGACGGAGATGGAAGGCCTATCCAGCCAAGTCGAGGACGATCTCGCAACCGCTTACTGGAATTCCATGCGGCTTGCCAGCCAGGGGAGGATCGAACCCGCGCTCGACGGCATCTTTGACCTGCTCCGTGCAAATAGGAACTACCGCGGGGGTGAGGCGCGGAAGATAGCTGTCGGCCTTTTACATTTATTGAGTGAAGACAATCCCGCAGAAAGGGAATATCGCGCCGAGCTTACTCGACTCCTTTTCTAGGCCAACAACCACATGAGCGAACCCATCACCGAACGCGACGAGCTCACCCCGATCATCGAGAGATATTTCGATGTGGAACAACTGATTTCTGGCGGTGGGCGCTATCCATTCCTAAAACGCTATGCAGGGAATTTGCGAATCGATTCTGAGGAAGCCTACTCAGCGATGAGCAAAGAGCTCAAGTCAAAAGGAGTGACCCCGTTGTTCTTCGAGGAGGGTGGAAAGCAGGTGATTCAGTTGATGCCCTCCCTGGCGAAACCGCGCGCAACCAACCCATGGGTGAACCTGCTTTTTTTCGTTGTGACAGTCGCTAGCGTGTTGATGGCTGGCGCGTTGTACAGTTACGAAGGAGCACCCCCGGAAAGCACGGGCGAACTAATCCGACTGCTTAGCCAGAATCTCGACACCGGCCTATCGTTTGCGGTGAGCCTGCTGGCCATTCTCCTAGCGCACGAATTCGGTCATTATCTTGTGGCGCGGCATCACAAGACAGCCGTCACTTTGCCATACTTTCTTCCATTTCCCCTAAGCCCATTTGGCACTCTGGGAGCTTTCATACAGTTGAAAGAGCCTCCTCGCAACAAGCGAATACTTCTCGATATTGGTATCGCGGGCCCATTAGCTGGGTTGGCTGTTGCTATTCCGGTTTTGCTGATCGGGCTGTCACTTTCCGATATCAGCCAGATTCCAAGCGTGCTGGGACCCGGAGATGGAATCAGTCTAGAGGGCAACTCGCTTTTGTACCTACTGGCTAAGTATGCTGTCCACGGTGGGCTTCTACCCGCTCCGGAAAGTTACGGTGGGCTATCCCCGGCCGTCTATTGGCTCAAGTATTTCTTCACCAGCCTGCCGATCCCATTTGGCGGAACCGATGTCTTCCTGCATCCTGTCGCCTGGGCCGGATGGGCCGGCTTACTTGTAACTGCTCTAAACCTGATTCCCGCCGGGCAGTTGGACGGCGGGCACATTATTTACGGGCTCCTAGGGGATCGAGCGCGCTTTGTGTTGCCGATTGTCCTCGTAGGGCTTGGGTTATTGGGTTTCGTTTGGTCAGGTTGGTGGCTTTGGGTGTTCCTGATCTTGATGATGGGGCGTTCTCACGCGCAACCGTTGGATCAAATCACAAAGCTCGACGCCAACCGTATGGCACTGGCTGCTTTCGGTTTGATTGTTTTCGTATTGGTGTTCACCCCCATGCCCCTGCGGGTAGTTGTTGGGGGGACCCCTTAGCGGGGCGCCTCGACTAGCAGTTGAACCTCAAAGATTTTAGGCCCGAGGCTATAGACCCAGAAATCAAATTTGTATTCTCTGTCGCCTTCCCAACGGCGTACTCCGACCACCTCGCCGTCTTCACTATACGCCACGGCTAATACCCAGATAATCCCCGGCTGGCTGCTCGCCTCAATTTCCAACCCTCCAGAGATTTGCGCGGCTAAGCCGCTTTCGGAAATTTCGATGTTTGTCTGTCCGAATTCAACATCCAGATAGTGTTCCTCGGGATTAGCCACAGCGAACGAACTATGCAAATCGGCATTAGCCGTCACCCAAGCTGGCGGCGGCTCGTCAAAATAAGCGATGAGCGGCATGGCTTGGCCAGAACGCAGCAAGTTAAGTGGAGGAAAGGCTTCGGTGCTGGTGAGTAGCTCTCCATTCGATGAGAGCAGATACACAGAAGCAATAATATTCTCCAGTGCTTCCCCGCGATTGTTTTCGATCAAAACAAAACACCAAAGCTCGCCCGCAGATGTGGCAAAACATTCGGGAGAGGGAAGTGCAACAGGAACGGGTGTGGGTATCGGCGGCAAAGCCGTTCCAATGCCTAAACCGCTCGGGATCAGCAGTTGAGTTCCCGGACTTAAAAATCGCGGATCTACATCCGGATTTGCTGCAAGCAGCTCGTCCAATTCAATTTCTAACCGGGCTGCAATCGTGAACAGCGTGTCGCCTTCAACGACTGTGTAATAATAGGGTGTGGGGCTGGGTCCTGGGATATCGGTTTCTTCCAGCCCATCAATTTTTTGGCTCGGGGTTTGTGTTTCAAAGAAAACCAGGTTGATTGTGGATGTGGCTGTCGCGTTCGAAATTTCTTTGCCCACACTACAGGCAGTGACTACGGTAAGAGCTGCGGCGATTAAGTTTTTACTTAATTGAGCGGAAAAAAACACCGCGGCATTATACCCACGCGCGGATTCTTGTCTCGCACGTGCCGCTATGTTAAACTCACCAACTCATGCACGTCGAGCGACCCAAAGAAGCGTTGCTGCAGGAGGTCATAGAAGCAGGTCAGGCGGGAGATTTGCCGCGTGCTCGAGATTTACTACTGAGACTCCTAGGCCGCGACAACCAGGAGCCCCTTTACTGGCTACTGATGAGCACAGCAGTGGAATCGCGAGGAGAGCGAATCTACTGCCTCCATAACGTATTGTTCCTCGACCCACAGAATGGCGCGGCCCTGCACGACCTGGATCTGCTGGGTGCTGAGATTCCGCAACCGGAAGGACCCGCCGCAAAGCCTACAGGGCAAACCGACTGGCAAACTGCCCAAATCGCCATTCCAACGCGTACCAGGAAGCGAAAGCAAGAGGATCAAGTTTCCCCGGCTGGAATATTGGGTGTGCTTGGGGTGGGCGCGGCGGTTATCTTGTTTGGGTATTACGTAGCCGAAAACAATCTGCTCACCCCGTTTTTTGCATCGGAAGGCGCACCATCGGTAATGATAGGCACCTCAACGCCAAGGATAGTAGCCTCTGAAGCGGCGTTGCTCGCTCCGGAACAACTGCTCAGCCTAACCTACACTCCTACCCCCCGCTATGTGAACACTCCACATCCAGGCGAAACCGTTTTCGAAGAAGGCCTGAACGCCATGGATCAGCAGAAATGGGAGACCGCGGCACAGGCATTCCGCTTGTATTTAGCTTCTAATCCAGACAGCCCTGATGCAGCTTATTTTTTGGGCGAAGCCTTGCTGGCACTCGAGGACTTGGCAGGAGCAGAAGAAGCCTTTGCGCAATCCCTGGACATAAACGCGCAATTTGCGCCAGCTTACTTGGGTCGAGCGAGGTTATCTATCAAAGAAGAGGCTGAGTCTGCGGCGATTCTGACCGACCTTAATACCGCAATCTTGCTTGATGCGGCTTTCGTTGATGCCTACTTGGAGCGTGCCAACTTTGCAATCGAACAAAACGATTACGCCGAAGCCCTGGAAGATCTCACCGTCGCTGAGCGTTTGTCCCCGGATTCAGCCCTTGTGCAGTACTACAAGGCGCGCACCTACCTGGCGAGAAAAGACTATGCAAACGCAATGCAGGCTGGTCAACGCGCCTATGAGATCGACATAACGTTGCTTCCCAATTATTTGGTTCTCGCGCAGGCCCAGCAAGAATTGAAGCGGTACAGCGAATCAATCGCCATCATGCAAACTTATCTGACTTTTGAACCGCCGAATGCCTTTGGTTGGGAGGTCTTAGGATTGGGCTACGAACTTAGCGGCCAGCACGACCTAGCCCTCGAGGCGTTTGAGCATGCCCTATCGATCGATCCGCGTCTGGCGAAAGCGGCCTATTATCAAGGGCTTGAAGCCCAGGGTCAAAGAAATAGTCAGCTCGCAATTTCTTTTTTTCAAACCGCGGTCAGTGGCGATCCGGATTGGTTCGAGCCCAGGCTGGCCCTGGCTCAGGTCTACTTGGATATCGGCCGTCCAAGCACGGCATTCTTTGAACTCAATGCAAGCAGCAGTCTGGTGGAGAACGACGAACAGAGAGCCGCCTTCTTCTATTGGAGAGCAACAATCTTGGAGGCTTTAGGCCAGAACGAAAACGCGTTAGCAGACTGGCGCAGCCTGCTCAGCTTGCCCTCGGCAAGCGTCCCTCCCGAATGGCGGCTGACCGCGCAGACGCGCGTTCAAGCCGCTCAGTAGGCGCTCGCCGCCGCGCAACTTGCGAGCGCTTAGGTGCAAGGCTATAATCTCGCCCACTTTACGCTATGCCAGTTTACACGTATCGTTGCCAGAATTGTGGTCATGAGTTCGACCGCCAACAGAACTTTAGCGATCATCCATTAAAAGCCTGCCCGAACTGCCGCAAACACAGTTTGCTTAAGGTGTATCGGTCAGCCGGCGTCGTGTTCAAAGGCTCGGGGTTTTACGTTACCGACAAACGGAAATCATCCGGCGCGAACGGCCGGACCCAAAAGACTAAAGAATCCGATTCTGGCGAAAAGAAGACCGAAGCAGCCGGGGATCAAAAAAAGGAAGCTAAAAGCGAAAAACCAAAACCTGCGGCACAAGAAGGCTGACTCTCTAGCCTTCCTCCAGCATTCGCATCGCTTCTGCGGAACTAATTTTTCCACTATCGAGATCTTCGAGAATCTTGCGGCGCTCCTCCTCAGTAAGCGAAGTGGCGCTTTCTTTACCGGGTTCGTAACCCAGGGCGCGGATGACGTCGTGCAAACGACTGCGAATCGTGGGATAGGAGAGATTGAACTCCTCTTCCATTCGCGTAATCTTACCCTCGTTCCTCACAAATGCCTCGACGAAAGTCAGTTGTTTCTCACTTAAGCGCGAGAAAGGGGCCGCCAGGAAACGTCCTTCGATTACGGTATCGCATTCGCGGCAAATCAGGCGGTTAATTATCAGCTCGCCCTTACAAACGGGACATTCGTGCGGGATGGGATGCATTCTGGTTACAAGGGGTGAACTCCTCGGCCAGGACTCGAACCTGGAACCTAGCGGTTAACAGCCGCCCGCTCTGCCATTGAGCTACCGAGGAAAGCTGGCAGATTATATTCGCCGCTTAAAAAGGTGTCAATCAGTCCACATGCGCGGAGAAATTGCGGCGATTTTTGCGTTAGCTTGAACATGTATAATCCTTGCACACATCGGAGAGTCGATTCATGGCGCTGCAAGGCAATTTGCGCGATTTTAGCCTCACGCAAATCCTCAATCTGATCAATCTGGCAAACAAAAGTGGTGCGCTGATCATTCAGGCGCCGGACCGCGAAGCGCGCTTAGTTTTTCGCCGCGGGAAGCTGGCTCAGGCGGAAATTACGGGGGGGGAAGGCAGCACACAAAATGGGAACTTGCCGGATATTCTGCATCGCTCTTCTAGGATCACCGATTCCCAATTGAAAACCCTGCGCTCGCGCGCGGCAGAAATGAGCGATAAAGAACTGGGGCTCTTGTTGATCAATGCCGGCTATGTAACGCAGCAGGACATCCTGAACAGCCTGCAGAGTTATTTCAACACAGTGATCCAGCAGGTCTTCACCTGGGCGGAGGGGAGGTTCAGGTTTGAACCGGGCCAGGATGTACCCGAGAGCCGCATCCCGGTGGAACTGTCCCTCGAAAACCTGATTATGCAGGGGGCGCGGCAAGCGCGTGAATGGGAACATCTTAGCGCTGAAGTCCCCAATCTCGATATGACTCTCGAGTTTACCGATCGACCCGGAGTAAACCTGAAAAAAGTGAATCTCAATGTTGAAGAATGGCGTGTGGTTTCCTATATCACCCCGAAGAATAGCATGCGGCAAATCGCGGTTGCTGCAAAACTAAATGAAGTGGAAATACGCCGCGTGGTTTACGGACTGTTGCAGGCGGGACTGGTAAGAATGGTTCGCCCGCAAGGCGCCCCTTCCCAGTTGGATGGATTGCAATCTGCGTTCCCCGGCAAGCCGCGCGAGGAGCAAAAGAATCTGGTCAATCGCCTGATTCGGCGCATTAGGTCGATCTAGCCATGGCGGAAACATCGGCGCTTACCGTGAAGATGGTTATAACCGGACCGTTCAACGCCGGAAAAACCGAGTTCATCCAAACCGTGAGCGAGATCGACGTAGTCTCCACCGAGCGCAAGGTGTCGTCCGCTGAAGAACGAATCAAAGAAACCACCACAGTAGCCATGGACTTTGGCAGGATCACCGTCGACGATAGTCTCGTCCTCTATCTGTTCGGGACGCCCGGCCAAAAGCGCTTCGATTTCATGTGGGAGATTCTTTCCGAAGGCATGCTCGGCTTCATTGTGATGGTGGATAGCACGCGTCCGGAAACATTCCGCGAGGCCCGCAGCATCCTGGAGGCCTTTCGGGCGTTTTCCCCTACGCCGCACGTCGTTGCTGCCAGCAAACAGGATTTAGCCGATGCGTGGGAACTGGACGATATCAGGCTTGCCCTGCACCTCGAAGATGGGGTGAAAGTACTCCCCTGTGTAGCTACGGAGAAGGAGGCTGTCAAAACAGTTTTGTTAGAATTGCTGGAACAGATTATTGCTGACTTAGACGAAAATTAACGCCCATTCGCTGAGACGATTGGGGGATTGCTCCTCTACCTTCGAAGCTGGTACTAATTCCTTAGGCAAAAATAGGAACCCTTCCCTAACGAGAAGCGTTCTAATAGAGAGCGAAAATTCATTGCCTTTATAAGGAGCAAGTTGGCCACGTCTGCAAACACCCGCCCCACTAAGATCCTCGTGGCAGAAGATCAAGCTGATCTGCGCGAAATGATCGCTTTTACACTTCAACTTGCAGGTCAC
>JBOGUK010000075.1:0-3554 GCA_050695915.1 Anaerolineales bacterium | reverse complement strand
GTCCTGGGATGAACAACTGAACCAGAATCCTTTGAAAGGGGGTAGGCTGGAAAATGGTAGAATGCCCGCAGCATTTGGCGGAGGAGACGCGCTATGCAGTTGACCGAAAAAGAATACAAGCGATGTTTGCTGCTGAAAATTGACGGCCGTATCGACCACGAGACGGCGATGGATCTGGAGAAGGCTTTAGACAACATCTTTAAGAAGCGACGTTATCAGATCGTCGTTGATTTAAGCGGCGTCGATTACATTTCAAGCGCCGGGTTGCACACCTTGGTGTCAGCGCTAAAGAAAACTCGCCGTCGAACGGGCGGGGATGTGCGCCTGGCAGCCCTGACCAGCAGGCTCAAAGAGGGTTTTAGCCTCGTGGGCTTCGACCAGCTATTTCAAACCTATGAAGAGGTCAGCGACGCGGTGGGTAGTTTCTAGTATTTTTGGTATCCTCTAAAGGATGGACAGAGAGAAGGAAGGGGCAAAGAGCTATACTTGGGAGGGGGAGACGGGAAGAAATTTTCTAGAAGACCTCAGCACATTTGTTGAGCAGACCTGCAGGCGACTTGGGGTTGACGAAAAATCGTGCTGCCACGTACAGATGGCGGTAGGCGAAGCCGGGGCAAATACCAAAGAACACGCCTATCAAGGCGGAAAAGGGAAGGTCCAGCTGGAAATGAAAAAGACCGACTCTACTCTTGAAATTCGGTTGACCGATTGGGGTCAGCCGATCCAATTGGACCGTGTCCCTGAGCCAAAAGTGACGTCTAATCTTGAGGAGGCCAGGCTGGACGGCCTCGGGGTGATGATCATGCGCAAAGCGATGGACGAGGTTGCCTTTGAAACCTCGCCTACCGGCAATCACCTCACCATGCGCAAAAATCTCGCCCCAAGCACAAACGGGAGTTAGCCTCGACGTTTGATCAGGATTGCGGTCAGGTCATCCGTCAAATCGCGGCCTTGAGAAAAGTTCGCGATTTTGTGTTTAAGGGACTTGAGGATTGCATCGGGATCTTTTGATGACGTTTCCTTCAAATGGGAGCGAATGCGGCTTTCCCCAAAGAGTCGATCCTTCCCATCACGCGCTTCGCTGAATCCGTCTGTGTAAAAAAGAATTGAATCTCCGGGTTCCAACTGGATAGACTTTTCTTCAAGCTCGATCCCCGGGAGAACTCCGAGCGCCATTCCCTTGGCCTTCAGCCCATCGATTTTGCTCGCCTGTTTATGGAACCACAAAGGCCGGGCATGACCGGCATTCACGTAGGTGAGGATCCCCCACACCGGGTCGAGCACGGCATAGAATAGCGTAACGAACCAATCGCTGTGTGTATCGGCGATCATGAGATTATTTGTGCGGAGGATCGCATCGCGTGGTGGGCGGCCGCCCATGCAGAATGTTCTCACCAACGTGCGGCAGTGCGCCATGAATACAGCGCCTGGGATGCCTTTACCCACCACATCCGCAATGACAAAGCCCCATTTCCCTCCCGGTATCGGAAACCAATCGTAGAAGTCGCCGCTGATCACCCGGGCTGCCTGCCACATGGCGGCGACTTTCCACCCCCGGATTTTCGGGGTGGTGTTTGGCAGCATGGTCTCCTGAATGTTGTGCGCAACGCGCAGCTCGCTTTCCAGCCGCTCCTTCTCCTGCAGCTGTCCATAAAGCGCCTGCAATTCCTTGTATTGTTTCGCATTCGTGATCGCAACGGCCGCCTGGTTTGCGAAAAGGGTCATGATCTGAATGTCGTATTCTGTAAAGGCTGGATCACCCTTCTTCCGGCCAACCCAAAATACACCCAGAATCTCGTCGCCGTGAACGATAGGGACGCCCGCGGCATGATGGGTGGCCCCCACAGGGACCTCAGGTTTGCGTCCCTTCCACGTGTCGTAATCTTCAATGATCATCGGCGCGCCGGATTTCAGGATGCGGCCCGTCAATCCTTCTCCGGGTTTTATGCTGAAATCGTGCATCGATTTCGGCAAGCTGTAACTGACTGAATCCTTGAGCACATCCTCATCTTTATCGTAAAGGTAGATTTGACCGACCCGCGAATTGGCCAGCTCAACCGCACTGCGGATGATCTGATCCAGCAATTGCTGGATATCAAGCTGGCGCGTTACCTCCAGTGTGATGTCATGCAACCGGCTGAGCTGGGCGGAGGTTCGCTTGGCCATCTCGAAAGCTTGCGCGTTCGCCAGAGCCACGGCGGACTGGCTGGCGAAAAGCGAAAGCAGGCGCACGTCCTCCTTGCTGAACCCAGGTTCGGTCGGGTCGCGCTCCAGCGTGAGAACGCCCAGAATCTCATTGCCATACTCGAGAGGCACGCCCATGGTGCGGAAGACTACTCCCTTTGGAAACTGCGGCGAACGTCCCTCCCAGCTATCGTAATCATCGATCACCAGAGGTTTCTTCTCGACCAGGACCTTACCGCTCATCCCCTCGCCCGGTTTCAGCCGGATGTCGCTTACCTGTTTGGGTAATCGATAGGGCACAGTAGGAACCAGCTCTTTCCGGACTTTATCGTAGAGGTAGTATTGCCCGGATTTTGCTTGAACGATTTGCGCCGCCCGTTCAATGATTCTCTCCATCAGCTTACGGATTTCCAGCTGCTGAGTGATTTCCAAAGACGTTTCGTAAAGTTGGCTGAGCTGTTCGCTCGTACTACGGATGCTTTCGTAAGCGCGTGCGTTGGATATCGCAATCGCAGCCTGGTTCGCAATCAGTGTCAGTAGCCGAGTATCTTCGTCGCCAAAAGGGGGGTCGGCCTTAGCGCGATGCAGGTTTAAAACGCCGAGGATCTTCCCGCCCTGTTGAACTGGCACGCCGATCGCTCTGTGATAGACGCCGTAAGGGAATTGGGGAGAGCGCCCTTCCCAAGCGTCATAATCCTCGACGATCAAGACCTTCTTCGTCATCAAAACTCTTCCACTAAGGCCTTCACCTTTTTTCAAATCGGCACGGATGGGATCAGGCAGGTTGAATGGTATTGACGAGACGAGTTCCTTCCTGGTGGCGTCGTATAGATAAAACTGACCGGATTTGGAATTGGAGAGTTCAGCCGCGCGGCGGATGATTCTTTCAAGCACCTGGTCGAGGTCCAGTTGGCTGGTAACCTCCAGGGAGGTTTCGTAAACACTCGAGAGTTGTTCCGCGGATTTCTTTGCCTGGGAATAGAGTCGAGCGTTTGAAATTGCCACTGCAGCCTGGTTGGCAAAAAGCTCCACTGTCTCCAGGTCTTCTTCCGTAAACGGAGTTCTTCCGGGGCGCCGGTTTGCGGAGAGCACCCCAATAATTTCCTCACCCCTTTTTATCGGCGCCTGGACAATAGCCCCTGAGATTCCACTGGGCCATCTGGCGGACCTTCCCTCCCAGAGCTCGTAATTATCCACCTTCAAGGGTTTGCCGCTCAGCAATACCCTGCCTGCCACGCCCTCCCCGGGTCTTATAGGAATGAGCGCCTCTTGAGGCAGGTTTATTGGAACCCAGGGCAAAAGCTCGTTTTTGCCGCGTTCATAGCGATAAACATTCCCCGAATCCGCTTCCAGCAACTCGACCACCCCGG
>JBOGUK010000074.1:0-2217 GCA_050695915.1 Anaerolineales bacterium | reverse complement strand
GGGCCTCCCTGTGAGTTTTTTCCCCGTGATGTTCGCTATCCCGCGCACCGTCGGATGGCTGGCGCAGTGGCAGGAGATGCTGCTGGACGAGGAGCAGAAGATCGCCCGACCGCGCCAGGTGTACCTCGGGAAGGATCAGCGTGAGTTCGTCCCCATGACAATGCGCAAATAGTTCAGGCGACGACGCGCTCTGCGCGGATGTTTTCTCGGCGCGCGAGGACCGCGAACGGTAACGCAATCGCCTGGATAAGCCCACTGGCCAGAAACGATTGCGCGTAACCCCCGAAATCCGCGACTCGGCCTAGAGTAGGCTGAATGACCACGCCTCCAACAGATCCCATCAGGGAATCAAAAGAGAGTACCGTGGCGCGCTGTGTCGATGGGATCAGCGTATTCAGGTAGGCCTGGCGCACAGGCGTGATCGCAGCAGAGAGCAAGCCCCAAGCGCTTACCAAAATGATGGCTTGCCAAAAGCCAGCGGCAAGCCCAAGTAAGAGGAGCATCCCAACGCTTGCAACCTCGCAGGCGAGTAAGACCGAGGTTCTTAACCTGAAGGCTCGCCGGTTGGTTGGGGCGATGAGCCCACCGACGATTTGCGTTCCGGCTACGATGGCAGCTGCCAATCCTGCGATGCCGTACGCGTTCGGATCGCCGTACAAATTGAGCAGGTGCGGCTGCATGGCGTAGAAAACGTAGAAACCGACACCGGTTGCAAACGGCGCGCCGAGCATCACCCAGCGCACGGCTGGTTTGCGCAATCCAAGATCGACAGACGTGGTGAACAAGCGCGTGATGTCAGCTTTCACGCTGACCATTTTGTCGGGCATGAATCCCCAGTCTTTCATATAAACAGCAGCCACCCCAAAAGTTACCAGGAGAAGGCCGCCGCGCAGCAGGTATGGGACGCCGAGATTAGTCGCTTGAGCGATCAACCCTCCGGCGACCGAACCGGCGAGCATGGCAAACCCGGCAACTGACTGGCTCTTGGCGAAGACGCTGTCCAGCTCCCCCTTGAATTTCGCGAAGGTCATCGCGTCCACCAACCAGGCTTCCGTTGCGCCGGAAAAGAAAGTAAATCCAAGACCAAGCAACATTGACGTCACTGCCCACGTCCAAAATGGCGCGTGCATCATCCAGGCGCCCCAGTATAGGAACGTTGAAGCGGAAAGGGTGAGTGCGCCCAGCAGGTAGGAGGCCTGGCGACCGCGCAAATCTGCAACCATCCCGGTGGGAATTTCGAAAACCACCTGACCGACAGTGAAAAAGGCATTGGCCAGGAAAGCTTGAGCATTGCTTAGTCCCGCGTCGAGCAAGAAAAGAGTGTTGATGCCCCAGATGAACGAGGCTGCAAGCGTGTTCATAAGCGTTAACGCCAAATACGTGTTCTGGACCGTTCGCGGTTTTGGCCTTTGCATGCGGGATTGAATTCTAACCGGGGAAGCGCTTCGTCTCTCGCTTCGGCGGTTCAGTCGGTTCCATCAAGAACATCTGGAAATCTGGAGCGCGGCCCTCGAGCAGCACATAGGGCGCCGCTTTCCGCGCCACAATCCCGAGTTGCGCGAGATCATTCACCGTCCGTATCTTATGGACGCGACGTGCCCGAAGAATACTTTGCGCCGCTTTTGGACCCACGCCAGGGATCATTAATAGTTGGGTGCGGGTGGCGGTGTTCAGCTCGATGGGCTTGTGCTGCAACGTTTGTTCAGCCCAGGCAATTTTCGGATCTTTGTTCAAGGGCAGATTACCATCCTGCCCAAAAGGCATATCCTCCATTGAAAAACCGTAATCGCGCAATAAGAATGAAGCTTGATACAACCTATGTTCGCGCCAGGGATTTTCGGCGGGATGATTTTCCAATGGCGTATCTTCGATTGGAACAAAGGCAGAATAATAGTTGCGCTTAAGTCCTAATTGCTTGTAGAGATATTCGGAGGTCGAGATCAATTCCAGATCGCTTTCACCTGAGGCGCCAACAACGAATTGGGTGATCGTTGACGCCCAGCGGCCGTTCCAGGTGCGCGGCGGCTCGTTTTGGCGGATCTCCTGCGCCCACTTCAGCGGTGTAAGTAATTCTTCATCGAATTTCTTCATCGGCGCCAGCGCGGGCAGCCGCGCGGGGTTGGCGGCTTCCAGGTTGATGGATACACGGTCGGCAAGCTGCATGGCGCGCCGAAAATGATCGCGTTCGGCGCCCGGCATGATCTTGAGATGCAGGTA
>JBOGUK010000073.1:0-2926 GCA_050695915.1 Anaerolineales bacterium | reverse complement strand
CGCCGGCACCATTGAATTCCTGGTCGACAAAGACAAGAATTTTTACTTTCTGGAGATGAACACCCGTCTCCAGGTCGAGCATCCGATTACGGAAGAAGTGACCGGCGTTGACATCGTTACCGAGCAGATCCGCATCGCGCGCGGGCGCAAGCTCACGATCAAGCAGGAACAAGTCCAACTGCTCGGTTGGGCAATCGAATGTCGTATCAACGCCGAGGATCCGTACAACAACTTCCTCCCATCAACAGGTTTTATTTCGCATCACGCTCTGCCTACCGGACCCGGGGTGCGAGTCGATACAGGAGTTTTTTCCGGAATCCAGATCTCGCCTTACTACGATTCGCTCATCTCCAAATTGGTTGTTCACGGTGAATCGCGTGCCCAAGCAATCTTGCGCATGCGCCGCGCCCTGGAGGAATACAAGATTGTCGGGGTGAAGACAAACATTCCATTCCACCAAAGCATCCTTGAACAGGCCAGATTTATCGCCGGGAATTTCGATACCCGTTTCGTTGAGGAGCGCTTCTCGCTCGAAGCGGCGGAAGAGGGAAAAGAGACCTACCCGGATATTGCGGCCGTGGTTGCCACCCTGGTTGCGCATCAGCAGGCGGAACGTTCCGCGCACATCATCGCCCGCGGCAAGCGCGACACCAGCAACTGGAAGTGGGTTTCTCGCTGGGAACGGATGCAGCGCTAAAGGGTGCCAGTGAAATACATCACCACAATTGGCGATCAGCAATTCGAGGTCGAGATCCTCGGCACAAACGAGGTTACCCTAAACGGAAAGCCGCTCAACGTGGATTTCCTTTCCGTTAGCGGGCAACCTGTTTACAGTTTGCTGGTAAATGGCGGTTCTTATCAGGCGCATGTTTTTCCGGGCGAAGATGAGGGTACCTTGCAAGTCCTGCTGCGTGGCGCCCTGTACGTCGCCACAGTGGAGGACGAACGGGAGAAGCGGCTTAAGGCAGCGGGTGGCACCGGGGCGACTCAGACCGGAGAGTTCACCTTACGGGCGCCCATGCCCGGATTAGTTGTTAAGGTGCCAGTCAATGAGGGCGACGATGTCAAAAAGGGCGATGTCCTCGTTATCCTTGAATCAATGAAAATGCAAAACGAGTTGAAATCGCCGCGAGACGGCAGGGTAAATCGAGTACTAGTAAAGACTGGCGACAGCGTTGAACAGCGCCAAAGCATGGTCAGCGTGGAATAATAGAATCAAAATGGTTGCACTAACCAGCGACAGCGAACTAGAAGTTAAATTTCACGTCAGCAGCCTTGCGGCGATGGAGGAGCGCCTCGTGGAAGCGGGGGCCACACTTGTGCAACCGCGCAGCCACGAATTCAATGTTCGTTTCGATACGCCAACGGGAGATTTGAGCCGCGCTCAAAGCATCTTGAGGCTGCGCCGCGACACGGGCAGCCACGTTACGTTCAAAGGCCCAAGCACAACGATGGGCGGCGTACTGGCCCGCCAGGAAATCGAATTTGATGTGAACAATTTCAGCGCCGCGCAAAAGCTGATCGAAGCCCTAGGCTATCGCTCCAACTTCATATACGAAAAACACAGAACCACCTACGCCCTGGATGGGCTAAAGATAACCCTGGACGAGCTGCCCTATGGAGATTTCGTCGAAACCGAAGGCAAGAACGCCAAATCAATCCAGGAGGCGGCGGCTAAATTTGGACTCAACTGGGATGAACGCTTGCCGGAAACCTACATCAGCATTTTCCGCCGCATGAAGGAATTATTCGGGCTGCAATTTACCGATCTAACGTTTGATAATTTCAAAGGCGTGGAAATCAGCATGGATCGCGTGGGGATTCGATTTGCCGATGGGGAGCCCCTAGGGCAGAGTAAAAACGCTTAGTTCTTAACCAGTCTTCCATCCAGCCAACTTAATCCGGCAACGTCATCGTTTTCCCCGAGGAGTTCCTGAACCCGTAACTTCATCTGGACTGGATCCCGGCTAGTAAAGTAACGCGTGTTTCCTGCGGACTCGGACGAGTTTCGCAAACCCTTTTGATCCAGCAAGCTCGCGGTGCGCAGGGCGATAGCTGGAGCCGGATCGATCAATTTCACCTTCGGTCCCACGATATCCCTTATGGTTTCGAATGAGAACGGATAGTGAGTACATCCCAGAACAACTATATCAAGCCCCATTTTGAGCATCGGCCTGAGGACATCCTCCAGAATTTCCTTCGCAGTAGGGCCATTCGCTCTGCCAGCTTCGATTTCTGCAACCAGGCCAGGGCAGGTACTTTGCAAAACCGTCGCATCTTGCGCGAAGCGTTCAACCACGGAAGCGTACAGTTCGCCTTCGAAGGTTGTAGGTGTCGCCAGGACGCCGATCACGCCAGTCTCGGTTTGCTCCGCGGCCGGCTTGACCGCGGGCTCCATGCCAACAAACGGGACATCCGGATACTTTTCTCGCAAATAGTGGAGCGCAGCAGCGGATGCGGTGTTGCACGGGATCACGATCAGCTTTGCGCCCTGGGCGAAAAGGAACTGAGTAATACCATCGGAAAACTGCCGCACCTTCTCGAGGCCCTTCGGTCCATAAGGCACGTTTGCCTGGTCGGCAATATAAATGATGTTCTCGTTTGGCAATTGGGCGCGGATTTCCTTAAGGACACTTAATCCACCCACTCCGGAATCAAATGCGCCGATGGGCGCGCTCTGTTTAGAGGTCACGATTTCCTATTAAACAAAACAAGTGCAGCCATAGCCGCACTTGTTTATATCAGATTGGGACGCTGAATTAATCTTCGAATTTCTGCTTGAGGCGGCTCCCCTTGCCGGAGAGATTCCGTAGATAGGTGAGATTAGCGCGCCTCACCTTCGAGCTTCGCTCCACCACGACCTTATCGATCATGGGCGAACGAATAAGGAACGTGCGCTCAACGCCCACACCATTGCTTGCAATGC
>JBOGUK010000072.1:0-5672 GCA_050695915.1 Anaerolineales bacterium | reverse complement strand
GTATTCTTCCAGATGCGCCACAGTGCACTGTGGCGCCCATCCATGATGAGCCCGACAGTGCAACTGTCGGGTATCCAAGGCCTGATTGCTGATGGCAGTTCGGATCCCCATGTTTCCCCTGGTAGTGATTATTGCACGGGATTGCGTGAACGTGGGAGAAAAAGCGCCGCTGTCAACCCGTTCATTTCCACCCTCGCGATCACGGATGACGTAGCTGCGCACTTAGCTCCGCATATATTGCTCGGCTGAGCGGTCTTAGAAAGAAAACCTTTCCCGCAGTGATGATCTTGATTGAAACCTATCTGGTCCCCGCCTGCGGCGGGCGGACGGGTCTGAGACCTGTCCCTACCAGTCATTTATTTGCGCTTTGGAACAGTTCGATGGCGTTTCCAGAGAGGTCTTCGACGAGAATCTGCTGGCCGCCTGGACCTTTTACGATCTCGTTGCGGAAGGGGACACCTTCTGCTTTTAGTTTGTCCACCAAGCCAGCGATGTCCTCGACTTCGATAACCAGACGGTTCCAGCCGCCTGGCTGCGGCTGCCTGCCATCAGGCATGGGGCGAGCGGCGGAGCTTTTGGGGCCAGCCAGCCAAAGGGTCAGATCGCCGCGTTTTACCGAGGCGAAGGGTTCACCAAAGTTCTCCACCTCCTCAAATCCAAGTTGCTTGGTGTAAAAATCAAGGCTTTTCTGGACATCGTCAACCATGTAACGAATGGTAGCCATAATTAATCGTTGGTCTTTTGTTTCGTTGCGTAGTTCGCTTTGCCGCAATCGCAGCCGCCGTTCTCGTGGCGATCGCAGGGCGCTTCGGATTTGCGGCGGAGCGCCTCGAGCTCATCCCAGGGTTCGATCTCGTGTTTCAGGAATTCGGCGCGTTTGCCTTCCGGCAAGCTGACAATCACCGCTTGCTTGAGGGGAATGATGTCCACTACCTTGCCCTTGCCCAACGCGGTAACAACTTCTTTGCCGCGCTTCGGCAGGGTTTTGCGCGCTTCAACATATTGTTCGTATTCATAAATAAGGCAGCAGCGCAACCTGCCACACATGCCGGTAATCTCTTGCGGATCGAGAGAGATACCTTGCGCCTTGGCCATTTTGATGGAGATCGGGCTGAATTCGGTTAGGAACATCGAACAGCAGCGCGTTTCCAGCCCGCAAGCGCCCATGCCGCCAAGGATCTTGGCGACATCGCGCGGGCCGATGCGGCGCATTTCAACCTTGGGACTCTTGTAGGTGCGCTGCATTTCCTTGCGCAATTCTTCCAGGTCGATTTCTTCGTCGCCCTCTGTATTGAATAAGAAAGTGAGCGATTTGCCGTCGAAGCTGTATTCGGCCTTTACGATCTTTAAGCCCTCGAACTTCGACTGGGCCGCCATGGCACGGCATTCGATCATGGCTTCCACTTCTTTTTTTTGCCAATCCTGATATCTTGCCAGATCGTTAACCGTGGCTTTGCGCTCGATGGGCTTCCAGGTGCCCTGCTGAGGCTGCGGAGGCTGCTCCAGACGCTGAACCACCTGCCCTATCTGCACACCGCGGCTGGTTTCCACGATAGCGTAATCACCCGCTTTGATCCCGGGTTCTTTGGTCGCGTCGAAGTGATAGAGCTTTCCAATCTTTTGAAAACGGATACCGATGATCTGAGGTCCGCTCGATTTTATGATAGTTTCAACTGGTTCGTTCATTCCTGCCTTTGTAGATGGTATGGGGGTAGCATGCTGCGCCCGTACCTCTATTCGTCGACTATTCTAATCGGAACGGCCTCGCTCTGCGCCGCAATGGCTGATGCAGATGCGCGCAGCGAGAGCTCCTGCGCGATGGAGATGAGCGTCATGGCCGCCGGAGAATCCGGTTTGCTTACCACGATCGGTTTGCCAACATCGCTGCCGACGCGCACCTCTGGTTCCAGAGGGATGCTACCGATAAATGGAACATTGAATTCTTTTGCCAGTGATTCCCCGCCTCCGCTGCCAAACACATCGATGCGTTTTCCGTCGGGTGTTTCCAAATAACTCATGTTTTCGATCACACCCATGAGCGGGACGCGCAATTGGCGAAACATTTCCATGCCGCGGCGCGCATCGTCGACAGAAACCTTTTGCGGAAGCGTGACGATCACACCGCCGCTCAGCGGCGTGGTTTGCGCCAGGCTGAGCTGTACGTCGCCGGTGCCTGGAGGCATGTCGACGATCAAGTAATCCAGTTCACCCCAGTCCACATCGTTGATGAATTGGCGGATGGCGTTATGCAGCATGGGCCCGCGCCACACCATGGCTTGCTCGGGTTTCACAAGGAAACCGATGGACATCAGTTTGACGCCATACGCCTCGGCCGGCACCAGCCTGCCGGATGCATCCGGCGGTTGTGGGAGATGGTCAACACCCATCATAGTAGGGATATTGGGGCCATAAACATCGGCATCCAGCAACCCTATCCTGGCGCCTGCTTGTGCCAGCGCCACGGCGACGTTGGCAGCAACTGTGCTCTTGCCGACGCCGCCTTTGCCGGAGGCAACGGCAATCGTGTTTTTGACCTGCGCCGAGGACCCTGTGCGCGGGCGCCCGTCGGTTGGGACTTCAGCCGCGAGTTCAATATTGACCTTGCCAGCTCCGACTTTTTCCACAGCTTGCCGGGCTTCGCTCTCAATTTGTTGAACGTGCGGATGCGCGGGCGTTATCAGGACGAGCTTTAAGGAGACTTCGTCTCCCTTGATGCGCAAGTCGCGAATGGTATCGAGGGCGGCAAGATCTTTCCCTAATCCAGGATCTTGAACCTTGGTCAATGCGGAGAGGACAGATTCTTCGGTTAAGTTCTTAGCCATTTGACGCTTTCATTCCCTGAAGAACGACACCCTTCGCTAGGTCGTACGGGCGAAGCATGCTTCGCCCCTCCCTAATTTGGGATGGCCCTCCAACTGTAAAAAACCCATTCATCCGAAATCAAAAAGTTTGCTATGCCCTAATGGAATTCCTCGTCGGCTTCGCCTCCTCGGAATGACAGAGCGAGGACTATAGCCACGCGTCCACATCGGTGCGGGCTTTGTCGAGGGCTTTCAGGAGGGCGCGCTCGCCACCACGATGGCGGCGTACTGAGTCCTGCGAGCACAGCGTGCAGCCCTTCATGGCTCGAAATGAATCCGCATTGCAGGAGCTGCAACCGTTAACTCTGGCCATGGCCAATACGAGGCCGATGGCTTCCGCAGAGTCCGGTTTGGCTCGGGCAGCCTTATCAACCGCCTTGCGCCATTTTTCCCCATGCAGGCTGCGCAGCGATTTTGCGACGCGGAGCGGGAAAATTAGTTCGGTATCTTCGTTATACACGTTGTTGCGAGAGCGCCGTAGGCGCTCGAAGCAATCTCCAGGACACTATTGGGCTGGCGCGGCGGTCTGTGCCCGAGCCGCAGCCGCCTCCGCTTTCTTGGCCTCTTCAGCTGCGCGGGCTGCTTCTTCGCGGTTGTAATTTGTGGGGCGGATGCCGGCGTAGTATGAAGTCGGCTTGGAAAGCATGGCCTTGTTGTAAATGTTCTGCGCGTGGCGGTCGTAAGTAGCCAGCTCGTAATCGTGGTCCATCTTGATGGCATCGAAGGGGCAATACTCTGCGCAATAGCCGCAGTTCATGCAGATGTCCACGTCGATGTAGAACTCAACCGGCTCAGGCACCGGGCGCTTGGTCACGGGATCTTCTGTGCGCACGATCCAGATGCATTGAGGCGGGCACACCTTGGCGCAAATGCCGCAGGAAGTGCAGCGATCATGTTTGTTCCCCTGCTCGTCCTCATCGTAGAGCAGGAACGGAATGAAACGAAATTCTTCAGGAACTGGCAGCTTTTCCTCCGGATACTGCACCGTGAAGATACCTTTGGTATCTTTGCTGCTGCGGTGCGCAATGCCCTCAGGCGTGTAGTAACGCTTCCCCACCCAGCGGATATCGTCGACATAGGTCTGCACAAAGTGCACCAGCGTGACCCACATACCTTTCAAAATGCCGAAACCGTACATTAGCTAATCTCCGTTTTCCACGCTGCAGGACTAACAATCCTGAGGCTCTTGAGATTATGCCTGCAGGCCTCTCTTAGAATTGGTGCGGGAGATTGCTTCGCGTTGTCACGCCCCCCTGCGGCGGGCTTACTTGCTCGCAATGACGGAGCCGCGATCATCGATCCACCTCACCCAACACGATATCGATGGAACCTAAATTCACCACGACATCGGCGATCTTGCTGCCCACACACATCTTTTCGAGCACCGTCAGGTTGATGAACGACGGTGCGCGGACGTGATAGCGATAGGGATTTGCCTTGCCGTTTGAAACAACATAAAAACCAAGCTCGCCTTTCGGGCCTTCGACGCGCCCGTAGGATTCGCCGGCAGGGACGCGCACCTGATAAGGGTTCTTGCCCGTCATGATCTCACCGCCGGGGATGTCCTTCACCGCTTGCTGGAGGATGCGCAGGCTCTGACGCATCTCGTCTACGCGGATCATGTAGCGGTCGTACACGTCGCCATGATAGCGCACGGCTACGTCGAAATCGAAGCGGTCATAAATGCTGTAGGGGTCGGCGCGGCGGATGTCGTAGGGCACGCCTGAAGCGCGCAGCACGGGCCCAGCGGCTGAGTACGCGATTGCTTCTTCGGGGGTGATCACACCAACACTTTCGCCGCGACTGCGAACGAGTTCATTCTCGGTGAGGTAGAGATCGAGCTCGTCGATCTTGCGCGGCAGGCGTTCATGGACAAGATCTTTGATCTTGTCCAGCACGCCTGCGGGCAGATCGCGGGCAACGCCGCCGAAGCGGAAATAGTTGCACATCATGCGCGAGCCGGTGGTGGCCTCGAAAACATCGAGGATCAGCTCGCGTTCAGTGATTGCGTAGAGCGCGGGAGTGAAGAAAGCGCCGAGGTCGTTCAGCAGGAAGCCAATAGCCCAGAGGTGATTACTGATGCGGGTGAGCTCCGCCATGATTACGCGGATGTATTCAGCGCGCTCAGGCGGCGCGGCCTTCTCGCCCATCAGCCTTTCCACAGCGAGGGCATAACCAAAATTGTTGCTCATCGAGGACAAATAATCCAGGCGGTCGGTGAACGGCATGTTCATGATCCAGGTGTTGCGCTCGCCGATCTGCTCATGGTTGCGATGCAAATAGCCCATCACAGGTTTCAACGCGACGATGGTCTCGCCATCTAAGCGCACGGCCATGCGGAATACGCCATGTGTGGAAGGATGCTGCGGGCCGAGATTTACGACGACCTGCTCGGTGTCAATATCCTCCGAATATTCACGCGCGGCTCTCTCCAGGCTTGCATAAAGATGCGGGTCGTCGCTTTCTTTGAAGCCCTCTGGATCGAAACCCTGCGGATAGCTAACATTCTTTCCAAATGGGTTGTGGTCTTCAATACGATAAACCTGACCCTCAGGCCAGCGGTTTTTAAAAGGTTTAAGTTCTTCTTCGTAATAAACCTCCTTCCAATCCTTGCGCATGGGATGGCCTTCAAAACCATCCCACATGAGGATACGCCGCAGGTCGGGGTGGCCTTCGAACTTCACGCCATACAGGTCCCAGGCTTCGCGTTCCTGGAAATCGGCGCCGGGATAAAGACCGATCAGCGAGGGGACAACCGCGTTGTCGCGCGGAACTTGCACCTTATAGACCAGCGCTCCCCCACCCGTGGAC
>JBOGUK010000071.1:0-7865 GCA_050695915.1 Anaerolineales bacterium | reverse complement strand
CAGTTCTACAATTACGAGCGTATCCAACTTAAAAGCAAACAGACCCCTTATCAACTAAGGAGCCTGTTTCGCTGACACGTTCGTCTTTTCTTTTCCGTGTCTTGTTTTAGGGGTCAGTTCAAAATTTGCGGGGCTTTTACTTCCCAAATCGTTCCCTGAAGTGCGCTTGAAGGCTTGCCAACCCCTCAAGAGCATTTTTTCTGTCAGCAGGCGATATCTCAAGTGCATCAAACTCATCCTCATCAAGCACTCGCTGCCTCCCATCAGAGTAAACCAGCAGGTCAAGCGCTAAATCCCGAAATGTCACCAGCGCATCACCAATTTCCGCAGGATAGGCCACATTGCAGTACCAGGCTTTCACACGATCGTCGCCTTTATCATGCACCTCGTGAATGTTGAACCATTTGTCTGTATAGTACGTTTCGACGAAACGATCACCATGATTGAATGGAACGTCCAGGATCATCAGGTTGTCTAATCCGAGCCTCGCCTCCAACACGACGTACGCGCTCCCGCGTTCGAGAACGGCGCCCGGATAGCGGATCACCTCATTTCCCTGCGCGTCGCACTTAATGACAGCAACCTCATCCATCGCGCGGGAATATCTTGAATGCTTTGTTAGGGTCGAAGCTGATCTCGACCTGATTTCCAATTGCTGGCAGCTGAGCACCTGAGGGGACCTCAAAATGGAGGTTCACGTTGCGGGCCTCCAGTTCGGCGTGAGTGGTTGGACCCCGGAACTGTTTGCGCCGTAGATTGCCGCGCAATGATGACTTTCCATCACTCCCAATTGAGATTTCATCCGGGCGCAATAAAACAAAAACATCGCCTGAGGCTTTGACTCCGCCCATTGAAAAATCACCGAAGGGCGTTTTCAATGTTGATTTCCCCTCAATCTCAGCCGGGAAGATGTTTTGCAACCCGAGGAACCGCGCCGCGAACAGCGAGGCCGGATCCCGATACACATCCTCGGGCGTGCCCACTTGCTCGACGCGCCCGGCATTCAACAGCACGATCCGATCCGCGATGGCAAACGCCTCCTCCTGGTCATGAGTGACGTAAAGACTGGTTTGCCCGCTCCGTGCAAGGATAGATGCGAGATCTTCCAGCAAGCGGGTTCGCAATGCGCGATCCAGAGACCCCAACGGCTCGTCCAGCATCAGCAAACGCGGTTCCGGGGCGAGGGCGCGTGCGAGCGCCACGCGTTGCTGCTCGCCGCCGGAAAGGTTGCTGACGTCGCGGTTCTCGAAACCCGACAGACCGACCAGCTCCAAAACTTCCGCCACTCGCTCATCAGTAGTCGACTCCGGGATTCGAGCCATCTGGAGCCCGAAAGCAACATTCCCGGTCACATCTCGGTGCGGAAAAAGCGCGTAGTCCTGGAACATCAGCCCAAAGCCGCGGCGATGGGTCGGTATATAAGAAATGTTATTTCCATCCCATAGAACATCCCCGCTGTCGGGTTGTTCCAGCCCCGCAATAATGGAAAGAAGGGTCGACTTTCCGCTACCGCTGGGACCAAGCAGCGCCATGATTTCGCCATCACGCACGCCGAACGAAATATCAGTCAGCACAAACTTTTGATCGAACTTCTTGGAAATGGCGCGTAATTCCAACATCTAGAACTCCCCGATGTCGGCAACCCGAAACCGTTCGATCAGCAGCATACCGCCTGCAGTTACCAGCATCAAAATCGTGCTCAGCGCCATAGCCTGACCGTATGTAGAATCGCCCGGCTGCGAAAGCAGCCGAAAGATCAGCACTGGAATCGTTGGAAACTCCGGCCGCGCCACCAATGCTGTGGCGCCAAATTCGCCGATCGATATCGCGAATGCAAACAGTGCGGCAACTAGCAGCGCCCTTCCCACAAGCGGAAGATCAACATGCCGAATGACCCGTCCCGGGGATGCGCCTAAAACCGCAGCGGCCTGGTGCAGCTGCGGCCGGATAGAGCGCAGGGCTGGAGAGAGGCTGCGCACCACGAATGGCAGCGCCACCAGCGTGTGAGCTAGAGGCACAAGCAAGATTGATGCACGTAAATTCAATGGCGGTGAATCGAGTGCGATCAAAAAGCCCAAACCCAGGGTAACCGCCGAGGTGCCCAGTGGAAGCATCAGAACCGGATCCAGGATGCGGCTCAAGGCGGCCCTTTCGCGCCGCGCCAACACCCAGGCAGCCGGTAGACCAACGAGTAACGCCAGACCGATCGTAGATAGCGCGTAAATTGCCGAGGTTTGTATAGCATCGGCCGGCGGCGAGAAGAAAAGATCGCGCCCCTCGGTCTGACCTAACGCTTTGTAATAGTCCAGGGTCACACCTGTGCTCGCCGTGATCTGCCCGCGTTCCGCGCCCAAACGGGTTATTGAACGCCCGGCCAAGGCTGCTAATGGCGAAACGAAAAACAAAACCAGTGCTGCCAGGAAAGCACTCGCCTGCCATTTTCCTCGCCCAGACATTGGACGTGCAATTATTCGCGGCGCACGCAGCTCCTGCGGCCGAGAAACCTTAGCTGAGAGCCGCGTGTAAATAATGGTCAGCGCCAGTGTACAGAGCAGCTGGACCAGGGCAAGCGTAGCCGCAACGGGCAAGTTAAACAAAGCCACAGTCTGAAAATAGATTTCCGTTTCGAGTGTGGAAAAACGCGGCCCGCCTAGCACCAGGATCACACCGAACGAGGTGAAATCGAAGATGAATACCAGGAGCGTCGCGGCGCTGAGCGCGGGCGCCAGCATCGGCAAAGTGACTTTCGTGAACACCTGTCGCGCATCGGCGCCCAGCGTGCGCGCCGCCTGCTCGATGCGCGGGCTGAGCCGCGCCCAGAAATCGCCAACCAGGCGCAACACGATCGTGGTGTTGTAGAAAACATGCGCCACCAGAATGGCAACCAGACTGTTGGCAAAATGAATTGGCGGACTGTTGAGATCAAAACCTCGCATCAGCGCAGCGTTTACCCAGCCGCGCGGGCCCATTAGTGAATCAAAGGCTGCCGCCACGACCAGAGTGGGTAATACGAATGGAACCGCGCTGAGGGCGCGCAAAAACGCCTTGCCGCGGAACTTGTAGCGAGCCAGCAGGTATGCGCCCGGCAAGCCGAGAGCCAATGTGAGCAGCGTGGAAAGCGAGGCTTGCCAAAACGTAAACCAAAGGGCCCCGCGGAACGCTGCGCTCCCGAAAACGTCTGCGAAGGGTTGCCAAATATTTGCGGCGCGCGAAAAGCTCAGCGCCAGGATGTTTGAGAGAGGGTAAAAGTAAAAAAGCCCCAGGAACACCAGGGGCACGATCCAAAGCAATAACGGCGCGAATCTCTTGATCAAGTTATTCAAAATATCCAACGCGTGGCGCTTTCGGGGAAATCTTTCTCGCGCCAGGCGAAGGCGCGCCGCGCATTCAACTGATAGATTGACCCGGGCCCCAGCATGGAAACGCCGTATTTCGCTATATAAACCTTGTCCAGCGATTTCAGAAACTTCTGATCATCGACCGTGGCAACTTCACCCTCGAGGATGACCACTTCATCCCCACTCTCCAAATGGACGCCAATCGCGGGATTGCTGGCTAAATTCCGGCCTTTGCGTGACGCGTCTCCTGTGCTGAAATAAAAAAACCCTTCGTGCCAGATCCCCCACACCGGCGCAGCATGCGGTCTTCCATCCGGTCGCGTGCTGAAAATCCAATAATTGTGAGAGTCTTCCATCCGCTCTTCGATGAACGACCATGGCAATAACCCGGCGCCTTCGCTTTCAGCAACGATACCGTAACCGGGCATATACGGGCGACTATGTTGTAGTGCCATCTTTATCTCCGCAAATTACCTTAGCACGGTTTCGTTCCAGCTGCCAATCCATTCCTCTCGATGAGCGGCTATATCTTCCGGGCTCACGTAGGCCGTCGATTCGGGGATCACAAGGTAATCGGTGAATTCCGGACGCAGCAATGCTTCAGGGTTCACTGGGAAGACGAACATCTGCAGCGGCATATCCTCCTGGAACGTGCGCGAAAGCATGAAATCAACCCAGGCTTCCGCCAGTTCCCGATTCGGCGTGCCCTTCAAGATACCTACAAATTCGATCTGCCGGAAGCAGGAATCATCGGCCACAACAGCCGCGGTGACGGGTTCCTCCATCGGTTCTTCTGCGTAGATTAATTCCACGGGCGGACTGGAACTATAAGAAACAACGATGGGACGTTCGCCACCCCAGCGGCTGAACTCGGTGTAGTAAGCCGTTTCCCAATCATTGACCACTTTGACGTCGTTGTCAACCAATCCAGACCAAAAATCCAGATACCCATCTTCGCCAAAGCGTCCGATCGTGGCAAGCAAAAACGCCAGGCCCGGTGAGGACGTTGCCGGATTCTCAACCACCAGCAATCCGCGATATTCAGGTTCAAGCAAATCCTCTAAATTCGAAGGCGGCGCCAGCCCCAGATCTTCGAAGTAAGTGTTCTCATAATTTAGGCACACATCCCCATAATCAACTGGCAACGCGCGATGCTCGGGATCGAGTTCGAATTCATCAGGAATGACTTCAAGCATAGGCGATTCGTAGGGTTCAAAGATGTCGCCGTCCAGAGCGCGGCTCAGGAAAGTGTTATCGACGCCGTAAAATACATCACCTAGGGGGTTACCGGCGGTCAACACCGCTCGGTTCGTGGCCTCGCCGGCGTCCCCAAGTTTGAGGAAGGTTACCTCGACCCCATGTTCATCTTCGAATTGAGCAATTACCTCTTCCGAGACGGCAAATGAATCGTGTGTCATCACGGTGAGCGTACCGGGTTTCTGTGCTTGCGTGCATGCTACGACTGCCAACATTAAGGTTGAAAATAAAAATATGGCTTTGTTCATTCTGAACCTCCGTTATCTTCGGGAGAGATGATGCAAAGGAGCACACCACTCTCGATGGAAACTTCAGCTCCATCCCCTACAACGATATTGCTCACCCCGCGGCTACTGCCAAAGTACAGCGTCTCGTGATTTAGGGGAAAGAGAAGGTTGCGAGTGGAAACGCCGAGGGCATCACTAGAAATCGGAATCAGAGAGACACGTTCGCCCTTTTTGGCTTTTAGCTCATTGGCGCCGCGTAAAGTGTGCACACGCTGCTCACCCTGTACCAACTGGATCTGTACACCAGCATATTTAGGGTGCGCGGCAAGTAAAAGGTTCGCCAGGCTGTGATCCCAGCGTTGCCCCAACCCAGCCAGCACGGCGATCTCGGATGCGCCAGCCCGCAACGCATGATCAAGCGCCAGTTCCAGATCGGTTTGCTCCTTGGCAGCAGGGTACTTGTCGACCCGAACGCCTTTTCGCTTCAGATGGTTGGCAGTCTCAGTTGAAAGAGAATCGAAATCACCGACGAGAACGTTCGGCACGCGTCCCAATGTTTCCAGATGACTCGCTCCGCCATCAGCAGCAATAATCAATTCCGCCGCTTCTAGCCGCGCCTGCAAATCTGGCGGTGGAACAAATTCCCCATTGGCGAACACGACAACGAACAAAAAACCTCCAGCGGCTGCCGGAGGCTGAACTGGCTTTGTGCAATTCCTCCGCCGGCATTATCCGGATCAGGTCTTGCGGGTCACAGGCATGCGCCTGTCTCTCAGCCCGGCGTTACGGGCTCCCCGTGCAGTTGAATTGAAGCCTAAGTTTACCCTAATTCGCTGCTTTGGTTTTCTTGTAAACATCCCTGTAGTAATCACAATATCTTTTTAGGGGACAAGCAGAGCAATTCGGTTTGCGTGCCAGGCAGACTTCGCGTCCCAAACGGATGATATTCAAATGAGCTGCGTAATAGGTTTCTTCTGGGAACAGCTCCTCAAAGTAGGCGTGTGCCTTTTCCACACTCATGTTTTTCGGCCGCAACCCGATGCGCCCGGTCACGCGGTAGATATGGGTGTCCACCGGGAATGCCGGCTTGCCCAGTGAAAATTGAAGCACGATCGCAGCTGTTTTCGGCCCAACTCCTTTGAATTGCGTTAGCCATTCTTTCGCTTCTTCCGCCGACAATTTGCGCAGGAATTCCAACGAAAGCTCACCGCGCGCCTTGGTGATCGAACGCAAAGCAGCTTGAATGCGGGGTGCCTTTTGGTTCGCCAGCCCTGCCGTGCGAATGGCGGCTTTTACTTTGCCAACCGGGGCATCCCGCACGGCCTCCCAGGTGGGAAATCGGTCTTTCAGCGCATAAAAGGCCACGTCGCGATTCGTATCATTTGTATTTTGCGACAGGATCGTCGAAACGAGTTCATCCAGAGGTGGCAATGGGTTTCGCCACGTGGGATAGCCGTAGAATTCAAGCAGTCGTTTGTGAATGGCAGGTGCGCGCTTCTTTAAGTCCATCACGGCCTTTCAAGAATAAAGGTTGGACTGGCCTGACCCACAACTAGTCCTCGCCAATTTGAAATTGGACGGTCAGGCCCATAGTGCTTCAACTTGACTAATTCGTCCTCTGGTATAGCCACCAATTGCCGTAGAATTTCAAGCGCTACGGCCGGACGCGCCCAGCCGCGCGCATCTCCGTCGGCGATCTTTAATGCGATCCCAAGTGCCGGTGAGCCTGGCCCGATGGCGCCCGCAGGCAGGCCCAGTCCCTGAAAGCCCTCCGCTCCAGCCTTGGCCAGAATCCGGCCGGTTGTCTTCATCAAATCGGTATCAAATCGTTCTGGCCCCGCCACCATTTCCGGGTGCGCCAACATTGCTTCTCGCACCTGAATGCAGGCGTCGGCTTGCGCATTCGGCAGGGCGCTGGGATCCATGAGCCGCGCATAGGCCAGAGCCGTATTGAACAATGGGGCGGACCAGTTCGGTGCAGAACATCCGTCGATGCCGAGTTGGAGGTCGGATTCTTCCACACCGGCCAGTACGAGGAAGAAATTAATAAGCTCCTGTTGGAGAAGGTGATCTTTGTCAACATAATTATCCAGTGCCCAGCCGCGCATCTTGGCGTAAGCCAGCATTCCAGTATGTTTTCCTGAACAATCATGGCGATTGGGTGTTGGAGGAAACCCGTGCTTCTCCAGCTCTTTCCGTGTGGGTTCGTGAAAGGGTGGATGGACGCCGCACAAAAGTTGCCCCTCGTCAACACCAACCTTCTGTTGCAGTTCGGTAAGCACCCTCACCTGCTCATCGGTTCCCGAATGCGAGGAGCAGATCAGTGCAAGTTCTTTCGGCCCCAGGCCATAATATGCCATGCCACCTGCCATTACAAATGGCAGCGCCTGGAGGGGCTTGGCGGTTGACCTTAAATACGCGGACAAGGTAGGGTCGCCTATGGCAGCGATCAGCTTGCCCGTGGCAGAAACCAATGCGGCCGCTCCATAGTGGACGGACTCCGTTTTTTCTCCCCGGCTAAGTGCGTAGACAGGGACATAAGCCGAGGTTTCCATAGACTTAGTGATTGTTCAGGAATTTGCCGCCAGATTGATAATGGCGCGTAAAGTAGTTATGGAGGCCATACTTTATTCGCTGGCTAAAAAGCGAGCGGCGCCGCGGGGGTGATTTGTACTTCGCAGTAAGCTTTGCGGCCAGCTTGTCGATCTCCGCTCCAGGTTTTTTCAGCTTCGATAGTTTTTTTAAGTTCGTGCCAACTTCTTTCAGCACTCGCCGTTGTTGATTGATCTCCTTCGCCCCCACTTTACCGCCGCGTCCCGAAATAATGGTGTATTCGCGGAATCCTCGCGAAGTCAGGTGATCAAGCGTCTCTAACCAAGAAGGGATGTCCGCTTGGGCAAGAAATGGAGGTTGATCAAGAACAACGGCATCGCCAACGAACGCAATCTTTTCTTTGGGCAAAATAAGCCAGCAGGCGCCTGGACTGGGACCTGGGTGATATTCAATGCGTAACTCTCGCTCGTCGAAATGCAGGACAGTATGT
>JBOGUK010000070.1:0-7293 GCA_050695915.1 Anaerolineales bacterium | reverse complement strand
GGGCGGTTCCGGCCGAGGAGGCCACGGCGGAGAACGGGACTTGGGAACTGGGGCCCGGCGAAGTTTTTTTCAATGTGGTCAAAGAAGAACTCGGTGAATTGCCCATTATTGCGGAAGACCTGGGTGGCGAGAGCTCCTCCCTCGTGATTGGTTTGCGTGATAAGTTTAAATTGCCGGGGATGAAAGTGTTCCAATTCGCCTTCGATGAAGACGAACATCACCGCTTTTTGCCGCACAACTATCCGGAAAATTGCGTAGCTTATACCGGCACGCATGATAACGACACCGTCGCCGGTTGGTTTGAAAACGCCGTGGACAGCGAGCGTGAATTCTGCTTGCGCTATCTGAAAAGCGATGGGAAACACATCGCTTGGGACATGTTGGAGAGCTTATGGGCCTCGCGCGCTGACCTGGTGGTCGCACCGCTGCAGGATTTCCTGGAGCTGGGCACAGAGGCACGCATGAATTTCCCCGGCCGCCCGCTGGGCAACTGGCATTGGCGCGTGAATCGCGATGCTCTCACGCGCGAGCTGGCTGCGCGTATCGCGGAACTGAACCTCAGAAACAAGCGCGGGGCATAAATACGAATCAATGCGAGATAGAAAATTCGACCCCATGAAAAATGGGGTCGAATGTGCTACTACTTCTTCTTTTTCGCGGTTTTCTTCTTCGCCGGAGCCTTTGATTTCTTGGCTTTTGGCTTGGCTGCCTTCTTCTTGACCGCGGGTTTGGCTTTGGCCTTCGCTTTCGCTGCTTTCTTCGGTTTGGCGGCTGCCTTAGCCTTCGGCCTCGCCGCAGCTTTTGGCTTGCTGATCACCGCTGGCGGCTTGGCGGAGGGCATGGGGGTGGGTCTCTTCTCAACCGGCCGTGTCGTTGTAGCAGCCGGACCCGCTGGGATCGGTGGAGCAGGCGGGGCGGTGGTAGATGCGGGGGGAACCGTGGTCGCAGAGGTTGCGGTCGTGCCGGGCGCTGGAGGTGCTTCCTTCATTTCATCCTTCTTAGGCATTCCACCCGGTGTCATAGGTTCAGCAGAGGATGCCATCGCCTTGGGCGCCCAATCGGGAGCGAAGCGCATGAGTTGCTCCTTAGCCACCATGTTCGGCCGTCCGCAGCGGGGGCACATGGCATTGTAGTGGCGGTAGTTGTTAGCCTCCACCTCATCCAAGGCGGCTGTGATCGCCTCCTGGCTCAGGGTAAAGGGCGTATAGCAGTGGACACAGCGTACAAGCATGCTAGGCTCCTTTTCTGGTTGACTTGGTCTTAGACCTTATCTTTATTATACACAGGGGAGCTTTTGCGCACAGGTTTGTGAGTGGCAACTAAAATCCCCGCCAAAATCAGCCCGCCGCCCAGGATTTTCAGGCTTCCGGGCACCTCGCCAAGGACAAAATAAGCCAGAACCGTGGAGGAAACAGGCTCTCCTAGCAGCGCGATGGACACATAAGAGGCTGGCAGGTGGGCTAGCGCCCAGTTAAAGCTGGAATGACCCAGCAGCTGTGGCAGGAGTGCTAGTAACAAAAGGTACAAATAGACTAGCGGCGAAAAACCGCTTGCCTGTAAGCCAGAAGCAGCCACCATGGCGACCAAAATTACTCCCGCCACTCCGTAAACCAGAAAAATGTAAGCGGTGAGGGATACTCGTTGCCGGAGGCGGCGGCCAATAAGGATGTAACCCGCGCCTGTCCAGGCCCCAATCAGGGCGAGGATGTCGCCAAAAAAGGCCTCGCCCTGGACGAAATCAGCCAATGGCGGGCATGTCAGGCCAGATGCGGATTGCACGCAACTATCGCTCATGGCAACTACGACTCCGCCGCCCATCGCCACCAGCAAACCTATGAGGATTGCGGCCGTCAGGCGTTCCTTAAGAAAGAAGGGCGCCAGCAAGGCAACCCAAAGCGGGTTAGTAGTGACCAACACAACAGAGCTGGCCACCGAGGTGTATTCAAGCGACAGGATCCATGTTGCGAAATGCAGGGCGAGTAGGAATCCAGAAAGCGCGGCCAGGCCTAGTTCGCGGCGGCTAAGTTTGCGGAATTCGTGGTTGTGCCGCGGGACAGCGAACGGCAATAGGATCAACCCGGAAAGCCCCATGCGATACGCCGCGATCACCAGCGAGTCGGCTTCCCGCTGCGCGAAACGGATCAGGATGGACGCTGAAGCTACAGCGAAAATACCCAGCAAAAGCACCAGTTGCGGTGGAAACTTCGGCGCTGGCGCGGTGTTCACGGGGTTGCTTGTGATATTCTTGACAAAGGGTTAAGGGGCGCTTACAATCGTTTTGTTCATTCAAATTGTAACGCGGTAAAGCCCCGCACGTTATCGGCAGTAGGCAAAAGGAGCAACCATGGCATTCACATTACCCAAACTCCCTTATGATTTCAACGCGCTTGAGCCCCACATCGACGCCCGCACAATGGAGATCCATCATGGCAAACATCATCAAGCCTATGTGAATAATCTGAACGCGGCTATTGAGAAGCATCCTGAACTTGCAGATAAATCTGTGGAAGACCTTTTGAAAGACCTGAGCGCTGTGCCGGAAGATATCCGCATGGCCGTGCGCAATAACGGCGGTGGACACTTCAACCACAGCATGTTTTGGGAGATCATGAGCTCGAAAGGCGGCGGAGAACCCTCCGGTGCCCTGGCCGACGCAATCAAAAAGACCTTTGGTGACTTTTCCAGCTTCAAAGAAAAATTCGCCGCGGCCGCCGTGGGGCGCTTTGGCAGCGGCTGGGGCTGGCTGGTGAAGGACAACAGCGGCGGCCTCAGCATCGCTTCCACACCGAATCAGGATAATCCTATCTCGGATGGCATGACCGCCATCCTTGGCGTGGACGTCTGGGAACACGCATATTACTTGAATTATCAGAATCGCCGGCCGGATTATGTGGCCGCTTGGTGGAACGTTGTGAATTGGGACGAGGTCGCCAGGCGCTTCAGCGCGTAGGCCGCGCGTTGTTATAATAGAAAGGAGGAAGTTGATGACCCATATCATTACAAGCTTGTGTCTGCGCGATGGCGGCTGCGTGGATGTATGCCCGGTAGAATGCATTGTGCCGGGAATGCCACAGGATAAATACCCCTGGTATTACATTGACCCGGTAACCTGCATCGATTGCGGCGCTTGCATCCCGGAATGCCCGTACGAGGCCATCTTTACAGAAGATGAAACTCCGGAAGCATATGCTGCAAAGGGCGGCGAGTACCAGGCGATGCCGGTTGGCACGCCAGGTTTTGAGGAGACGTTTGAAGGGTCCAACCACTACGGCAATCCTGTGAAAATGGGGGGTACGCGCACGCTGCAGGCAGGTGAGACGCTTAACCTACGTCCTGATATCCAGCCGAACTACGATTACTTCACCAGCGGCCCCGGCTACTGGGAAGGCTGGCAGCAGCACGGGCGATAAACGCGGCTTGGGTTGGCTTGATAAGAGGAGGCGTAAGCCTCCTCTTTTGTTTTTGCAAATTGTTTGTCGACTATACTTGATTCACAATGGACAAGGCGACACTCAGCAGGATCAACGCAATATTTAGCCGTCATCCCGAAGTGAAACTGGTCTACCTCTTCGGCTCGGCAGCGGAAGAAGAGTTGGGGCCGTTGAGCGATTATGATTTTGCTGTCTATTTTGACCCCTATGAAAAAGTGGAAGGCTTCCGGCTTAGCCTCACCCTGGGAAGCGAGTTATCCAAACAATTATCCACTGATGCAATCGACCTGCTGATCCTCAATAGCCCGGCAGGCACGGAATTGAAATACGAAATAATCGCGAACGGCAGGCTTATATATGAGGTGGAACCCTATCGCATTTTGGTCGAACCCATCATTTTGAATGAGTACTTCGATTTTCGTTCCATGCTGGTTAGGCATAAGCTCACACAAGTTTCCTAATGACTTCACGGACCGCGATAGAAAATCGTTTGAATCTGGTGAAGAAGTATCTCCGCACCCTCCGGCGGTATCCCCCAAGCGAAAAGAAATCCATTCTGGCAGATGAGGACAAGCGCGGGGCGCTTGAGCGTTATTTATATCTTGTTGCACAAGCCACCATAGATTTGGCTGAGGCGGTGATCGCCTACAAAAAGATGCGCAAACCCACAACAATGAGGGACGCCTTCACTGTTCTAGCGGAGGAGGGTTTGATTAAGAAAGACCTTGAGGCGCGGCTGGAGGGCATGGTCGGATTTCGGAATGTACTTACCAATGAATATGTAGACATAGATTATGACGTCGCCTTCGATGTTCTCGCTTCAGGAACCGAGGATATCAAGGAATTTGCAGTTATTATGGCCGCTGAATTTGGACTGAAGATTGAATTCTAGGCTTGCACTTCCATCCATCCAGTAGACATGTAAACAAGGACAATATAAGGTCATCCCTGTTTACTTGTCTACCTGTCTATTTGTCTACTCTTTCCCAGTATACTAATCGCATGACTTCCAGAACTAACTTCCGCGTCGAGAAAGATTCCCTCGGCGAAGTAAAAGTTCCAATCGAAGCGCTATATGGCGCGCAGACCCAGCGAGCGGTCGAGAATTTCCAAATCTCAGGATTGAGACCGTGGCGGGCCTTTATTTGGTCGATGGCGGCGATCAAGGGCGCCGCGGCCGATGTGAACAGCGGTTTGGACCTGCTGGATAAGAAAAAAGCCGAAGCCATCGCCAAAGCGGCTGCTGAAGTGATGGAGGGGAGATGGGATGCCCATTTCGTGGTCGACCCGTTCCAAGCCGGCGCCGGCACCAGTCACAACATGAACGTGAACGAAGTTCTGGCCAATCGCGCCACGCAACTCTTAGGCGGGAATCCTGGTGAATACCAGGTGCATCCCAATGACCATGTCAACATGGCGCAATCAACGAACGACACCATTCCCACAGCCATTCGCCTCGGATGTCTATGGCGATTGGATGAGCTATTGAATGTTGTTGACGGCTTGGTGGCTGCGCTTGCCACAAAGGCGAAGGAATTCGATCCAATCGTCAAGTCGGGACGCACCCATCTGCAAGATGCCGTGCCGGTGCGGATGGGGCAGGAGTTCAGCGGGTATGCCAAAGCCGTCGAGCGGGACGGCGAGCGCATCCGCCGCGCCGCCGACGGATTGCGCCGCCTGGGCATCGGCGGGACCGCGACCGGGACCGGGCTGAACGCTCACGCGGATTACCACCCGCGCATGGTAAAGCGGTTATCCGAACTAACCGGATTAGAGTTGCAGACTTCGGACAATCTCTTCGAATCTATGCAATCGATGGCGGATGCCGCTGATTTTTCAGCGAGCATGCGCACGCTGGCACTCACGATGACGCGCATCGCCAACGATTTTCGTTTGCTGGCTTCCGGGCCTTCAACAGGTCTGGACGAACTCCGGCTGCCTGCGCTGCAGCCCGGTTCCAGCATCATGCCTGGCAAAGTGAACCCCGTGATGGCCGAGATGACTAACATGGCTATGTATCATGTCATCGGCTGCGATACGACGGTCGCGTTGGGGGCGCAAGCGGGGCAGCTGGAGCTTAACGTGATGATGCCGATCATCGCACACAACTTGTTCGAAGCCATGCAGGTGATGATCGGCGCCCTGCGGGCTTTCAGCGAAAAATGCGTGGTCGGTATCGGTGCCAACAAAGATAAGGCAGAAGGCTGGCTTGCCCGCAATGCCGTCATCATTACGGCGCTGAACCCGGTGATCGGTTACCAGGCGGGCGCTGCGCTCGTGAAGCAAGCTGTAAAGGAAAATCGAACTGTGGGTGAGGTGGCCGTGGAAAAAGCGAAAGCAGGCGAACTCAAGCACATCAGCAAAGGACATCATGTAAGCGCGGCTGAGATCAGCGCCGCATTGAGTGACCTGCGAAAGCTTACCGAGGGTGGGATTGTTGAGTAATACGAACCCCGAAATTCAACAATACATCCTCACCTTGGACGACCTGCGGGGCCAGGTAGCTGCCATGATCAAGGACCTTCCCGCCGAGGGCCTAAATTGGCGTCCGACTTTGCCAGTAGGGGCTGATCCAACGAATTCGCTTGCGGTGCTTGCCATTCATATCGCCGGCGCAGAACACTATTGGATCGCGGAGTGCATCGGCGAGTATCCGGCAACGCGGGTGCGCGATGAAGAATTCGCTTTTGTCGCAGAAAGCGCCGAAGAACCCCTTCGTCGCCTGAACGCGGTGGGCGATGAAACAAGCGCAGTTCTTGGGGGATTGAAAGAGGCAGATTTGACGCGCACTTTTACCAAGGAAGGCAGGCAGGTCCCGGCTCGCTGGGCGATCCATCATTGTATTTTTCATGCAAGCCTGCATATCGGTCATATGCAACTCACGTATCAGCTTTGGGCGGATGGCAAGGCTACAACCACTAGCCCGCGCTGGTTCGATCGTTTGCTTAAGAATTAGGTTACTGCACGAATCAAAAGCGCCCGTTGATGCGGGCGCTTTTGATTGCCGTTTAGGGAATGGAGTAACTTTGCAAATCAACCGTTGTCGTGCTGCCGAACAAATCTTCGGTCTGGATCATCTTGACCATGCCGACACCAGGTGCATACCAAACCGTTGCTACCCCAGTGAACGTAACCGGCATGCTGAATCCCTCGACAGTGGCGGTCAAGTTGAAGTATTGCTGGACCTCGACCTTGATGGCTTCAAACGTTCCGGCCGTAGTGGAGACCGATTCCATGCCAACCGCGCTGGCCGCGTAAGAAACGCTTCCCACAGAAGTTCCGCTCATGCCTTCGCCAATTACCATGTCCCCATCAAAGTCCATCGTTTGGGTCCATGTTGACCCAACTGCCAGATCGGCAGGGATCGTAACCCCGCTGACACCGGTTGTGTTGAATGTCGCAACCAGCCCTTCTGTAGTCAATGCGCCGGAAGGCCCGCCAGTGTACTCCAATGCCACCAAACCTCCCGCCTCGCAGCCCCAGGCTTGTGTGCGATGTAGCCCGCCTTCGAGCGCAAAGTTTGTGCTGAGGGTGAAACCGTCGGAGGTTGCATTGGTTATCGTGTCCGTGTAACTAAAATCCTGAACCGGCGCCCCCGATACGAAGTATGTCCAGGTTGCGGCATTGAAAACCGGGAAGTACTGGTTAGTGCACAGCCCCTGACCCCCGGCCCCCGCAGGTTCTTCCTCGCCAGCGTTTGTGGAGTTTCCAGCCGAATCCTGTCCATTGACGGCGGGCTCCTCTGTGGCCTGCCCGCCACCGCAGGCAGCAAGTAACACGGAAAACAGAAGCAAGAGACTTATAGCAACGTTTGGCTTTTTCATTTTTCTCCTAGATGAAATTCTTTCCTGAATTGACGCGA
>JBOGUK010000069.1:0-10092 GCA_050695915.1 Anaerolineales bacterium | reverse complement strand
CGCGCCGCAGCTGGCGCGCAAGGTATCAATCGGAAGCGTGGGCGCCGTCACCAGCATCAGATCCTTTTCACCCGATCCACCACGCGATTGAGCACCTCGCGGGCTGCCTCTTTGTTAGCCTGGTCTGGCTGCTTCTTGTTCTTGATCACGTTCGGCTGCGTCGAAGATTGATTCTTTTCATACGCAGCCACAAAGGGAGTGAGTACGGTCTTGCTTTGCTTGTCCTTAAGCATCCGCCTGCTCCTTTCCAGATAGCGCCTCGTAAACCTCGGCGCTGATCTGGATCGCGTCCCCAGCCGACATCACAATAAGCACATCACCGCGTTCCAGTCTGTGGACGAGCGCGCCACGCGCTTCATCCAAGTTAGGGCTGAATTGCACGTTTGGATGATTGATTTGGGCTACCAATTGCCGCATTTCAAAGTCCGCCGGTTTGTTTTCGCGAGCCGCATAAACATTGGTCACCAAGACCTTGTCCGCGTTTTCAAACGCTTTGCGATAATCTTCAAAGAGAGTTGTTGTGCGGCTGTATGTGTGCGGCTGCCAGAGCGCCCAGATTCTGCGTCCCGGAAAGCGTTCGCGGGCTGCAGCAAGCGTGCTGCGGATCTCGGTTGGATGATGGGCGTAATCGTCGACAATCGTTACGCCGGCGGCTTCGCCGCGCACTTCAAATCGACGACCGGTGCCGCGGAAATCCGCCAGCGCAAGGGCCGCCACTTCAAGCGGCAAGTCGAGGAGATCGGCCACAACCAACGCGCCAGTCGCGTTAAGCACGTTATGCATTCCAGGAACTTGCAGGCTGACTTCAACCAGCGCGTGACCCTTTTTTGCAAATTCGAATCGGTAACCGTCTCTTTGGGACCTCAAGTTGTTTGCGGCGTAATCGGCATTCGTGTGACTATGCGCATAGGACACGGTTTCCTTGCTCTGGCTGCGTGCGTAATCAAGGATTTCGGCCGCGCCGCGGTCATCCAGGCATCCGACCACGTTTCCGTTCGGCTGAACCCGATCAACAAACTTGCGGAAGGCATCCGCAAACGCTTCGCTCGTCGGGAACAGATCCGGATGATCGTGCTCCACATTCGTCAGGAGCGCGATTTTCGGGGATAGTCCCAAGAACATATAGTCGTATTCATCCGCCTCGATGACAAAAAGCCGCCCCGCGCCTGCTGCAGCGTTCGCGCCCAGATTTTTGGATACGCTGCCCAAGATATATCCGCAGTGCTGGTTGAGCGCGGTGAGTATCCAGGCGATCATGGCGGATGTCGTAGTCTTTCCATGCGAGCCAGCCACGGCGATCACCTGCTGGTCCGCCAGCAGTTCGCCCAGGAAGTCGGCACGTTTGTAAACCGGCAACCCCTGGTCCAGGGCTGCGCGCACTTCCACGTTGTTGTCGTCGACCGCTGACGAGCGGATCACGCGCGTTGCGCCGTTCACGTTGTGAGCATCGTGTCCAATGGTTACCCTGACGCCAGCCAGCGCCAACCCTAGCGCCAACGCGGAATCTTCCTTGTCGGAACCCGTCACGGTTTCCCCACGCTCGAGCAGCACGCGAGCGATGGCAGATAGCCCGGTGCCGCCGACGCCGATGAAATGGGTCGAGCCGCTCATATCAGTACCACTACCACGAAGGTAAAAGCGACCGCTACGGCGAAGTACACAGTTGGCACCGTGAGCCAGGCTGGCGGCATGTAAGCAAGGAATTGGCCCATGTCCGCCAACGGGGGAGTGACGAAGGCAAACGGGTACTCGAATTGGTGCAGAAAAAACAAAAGCGAGCCCATCAGGAAATAGCCGTTCAATGCACCGACAACGATGCCAAGCGCCGAATCTCGAAAGCGCTCCTTGATCAAAACTTCGGAAATGCGCTGCAGGCGCGGGCTCTGGTAACCAAAAAATGCGAACAGGATCATCAGCACCGCACGTACCGTGAACTGGCGGCTGTTGCCGCCTTCAGAAAGATAAACATCCATAAAAGGCACAAAATCCAGCATCACCGCAATCGCAAACAATCCGAGAATCAAGCTGAAGGTAACCAGCACCTCTTTTGACCAACCGCGCATGGCGCCGATCATGGCGAAGACCACCACCAGGATCCAGAATAGAGTCGTGAGCGCGATCACGCCGGCGCCGCTCCTTTGCCCAGCTCGCGCAACAAGCCGGCGATCTGCTTGGCTGCATCCACAGCCACTAGCGAGGTCATCGCATTTTGCATGCCGGCAGCTCTTCCTTTATCCTTCGTCAGCCCGCGGACAGTTTCCGCCAACGAATTCGGCAACTCTGAATCTTGCAAAACAATAGCGGCGCCGCGTTCCTGCAAATAGTCCGCATTCACCTGCTGCAGATGTCCTTTGATCGGGATTGGCACCAGTACTGCAGGCAATCCGAAAACAGGAAGTTCTCCTAAGGTAGACGCGCCAGCGCGGCACACCGCCAGGTCTGCGGCGGCGAAAGCCGCGCCCATATCGTCGTGTAAATAAGGATAGGGGTGATAGTTTGCCGAAAGGTTCGCGTCCAGGTCCGCCATTGCCGCCTGGGCTTCTTCCCAATTTCCGATTCCGGTAACATGCAAAATTTGCATTTCGCGCAGCAACTCGGGCAATGCGGCAGCCAGCGCGCGGTTGATACTTTGCGCGCCCTTGCTGCCTCCGAATACCAGCAATGTTGGCAGCGAGTCTGAAAGTTCAAAATGCTTCATCGCGTCGGCGCGTTTCCAGCGGCGGATCTCTTTGCGTATTGGATACCCGGTGACCTTCACTCGATCCTGATTGCTGAAATACTTGCGTGTTTCATCAACAACCACCGCGATCTTGTTCGCAAAACGCGCAATGAAACGAAGCGTAAATCCAGGTCTGATATCAGGGACAAAGGCCAACGCGGGGATGCGCGAACCGGCCGCTGCAACGGGGGCGGCGACAAAACCGCCGGTGAAAAACATCACATCGGGTTTGAACTCGCGTAACAGCCTGCGCGCAGCGAAGTAACCGCGTCCAAGCTGCCATAGGTTGCCGGGCAGTGAAAGCAGCCCAACCCCGTGTAAACCCGCGGCTGGCAGCGTGCGCAGCGGGTAACCAGCGCGGGCTACCAAATCTTCCTCCAAGCCGCCCTCACCGCCCACCCACAGCAGCTCAAGATCGTCATTGTCCAACTCTTGCAGCACGGCGAGTGCGGGATAAACCCCACCCCCGCTCGCTCCTGCGGCCACGAGCAGTCGCATCCAATGTCCTCTCTTCTCGCTGGTGCTGCCCCTGCGAGACGCGTGCAATATTCATCAAGATTCCCAGAGCGGCCAATGTGGCCACCAGATTTGAACCTCCATAACTGATCAGCGGCAGGGCATTCCCGGCGAACGGAACCAACCCCACCATCACCGCCATATTCACGTAGGCTTCCATCGCAATCCAGATGCTCACGCCGCCTGCGATCAATGCGCCCAACATGTCCGGAGCACGGCTGGCGATTACCAATCCGCGCCACAAGAGCGCGGCGTAAACTACGACAAGGAAGCCGGCGCCCACCATGCCGAGCTCCTCGCCCACCACAGCAAAAATGCTGTCGGTCGGCGGAACAGGGAGGCCGGTGAGCTTAGTTTCTGCCTGGCCCAGGCCCACGCCAAACCAACCGCCTTTCACAAAAGCCTCGAACGAGCGCAGCACGTGATAATCGGCCTGCGTTGGGTTTTGCAGAGTGAGCAAATAGCTGCCCATGCGCGCCCGCCCGGTGGTGCTCAGGCTAACCAAAAGTAACCCCAACACGGCGCTCACGGCAAGCATCAGGGCGATCTGTTTCAAATCGCCGCCCGCCAGGAAAAAGAGGATGCCGCCCAGGAAAACAATCGTGGCCGCGGCGCTGATGTCGGGTTGCAGGAAAATGAGTCCAGCCACAATTCCGACGATTCCGGCCAGCGGCAACAGACCGTAACTGATCTTCTTTAGCTCGTCACGCTTGGAATACAACCAGACGGACAAATAAAGAATGACGGCGAGTTTAGCCAATTCTCCCGGCATATACGAACCTGCACTCAGGGCACGGGCCGAGCCGAAGCGCACCTCGCCGATGACCAGCACGACGACCAGTGCCGCCACCATCGTGGCGATCAGCGGGGTTGCATACTTCTGCCAGAAGTGGTAGTTGATCTGTGAGCAAACCAAAGCCGCAACCAAACCAACGCTCATGGTGAATAACTGGCGGCGGAACATGAAGGTCGCATCGTCGTAATTGAGCAGCGAAAAATCCCAGCTCGCCGAATAAACCATCAGCATGCCGAACACCAGAAGGACGAACACCACGATCGTCAACGGAACATCGATGTTCAGTTCGAGATATGGCCACTTCTTGCGCTTGCGGCGAATGGCGCGGCGCTCCAGCGCGGGTTGCTGCTGGTGACTTTCGAATTCCTGAAGCTGCTCTTCGTTTACGATCTCTTCACTCATAGCTCGTTCACCAAGTGGCGAAAGCGTTCACCGCGCGCTTCGAAATCAGGAAATTCATCAAAGCTGGTGCACCCGGGCGCCAGCAGAACGACGCTCCCCGGCTTGGCGACCCCTGCCGCCAGCTTCACTGCGGTTGACAGATCCTTCGCCTGGCGCACTGGGAGGGACGGCGCCTGTGCCTGAAAGACCGCGTTCAAGTTCTTCGCAGCCTCGCCGAACAGAACAACATGCTGGGCGTGTTCGCCTGCCAAGCTCGCGAACTCTTCCCAGGGCAGTCCTTTGTCGCGCCCACCGATCAGCAGCACCAAAGGCCGCTTGAAGGAGCGTACGGCTGCCTCGGCACGTTGGGGCGAAGTGGCAATCGAATCGTTGTACCAATCGACCTCATGGATCGTGCGCACGAATTCGAGGCGATGAGGTGCACCGCGAAAACCGCGTACGCCTGCCCGCATAGCCTCAGTAGACGCACCGGCAGCCGCGCTGATCGCGCAGGCCGCGAGGACGTTCATCAAGTTGTGATCACCACGCAGCTCTATTGCGGAAAGCGGCAGCACTGCGTGTTCTCCGTGCTCATCTCGCAGGAAGATCTGATCATCGCGAATAATAGTTCCAAGCTCGTCTTCAGGAAGTTTATTGGCGCCAAAGGAGATGAGCTTGCCTTGGGCGCGACCAGTTAATTCCCAGGTCGGCGAATCCTCGCGATTCAAAATGAGGAAATCTGATTCGCTTTGGAAATCGAGAATGCGCGCTTTGGCAGCCACATAGTTTTCCATTGTTACATGTCGATCGATGTGGTTGGGGGCAATGTTCAGGATGGCAGCCACATTTGGCGAACGTGTCATCCATTCCAATTGGAAGCTGGAAAGTTCCATCACCGCTCTATCATCCGCAGTCATCGACGCCACGTCCGTGATCAGCGGATTACCGATATTGCCGCCCACCCACACTTTGCGGAAAAACCCTGCGGCCTCGAGCATGCGCCCGACCAACATCGTCGTCGTCGTTTTTCCCGCAGACCCGGTGATGCCGATTGTTTTACAAGGAGTTTCTTCCAAAAATATTTGGGAGTCATTCGAAATCGGGATGGCGCGCTTCTTCGCCTCCTTCACCAGTGCAATGTCGCTGGGAACACCCCCCGAGAGGCATAGCAGGTCGGCGGATTCCAGCATGCGCAGGGAATGCCCGCCGAGCCGCCATTCGATGGGCAGATCGGCCAGGCTGTCCAAGGCAGCCTCGAGTTGGTGTGTTGAGCGCATGTCGGTGAGCACCACGTCAGCTCCTTGCCCAACCAGGAAGCGCGCCAACGCTATTCCCTGCCTGGCTGCTCCCACGATCACGACCCGCTTCCCTTTCCATTCCATTTCATTACACGACCGCCAGCGCAACCCCAACCATGGCAAACAAAAGACTCATCAACCAGAAGCGCTGCACGATCTGCGTTTCGCTCCAGCCAGAGAGTTCAAAGTGCAGGTGCAACGGCGACATCTTGATTATGCGTCGACCCGTGAGTTTTACGAAGGCCACCTGCAAGATCACGCTCACGATCTCGCTCACCGGGATCACTGCAATAATCGGCAGCAGGATCCAGTGCCCGGTCATCAGCGCCACCACGCCCAGGGTCGCGCCCAGCGCCATTGCGCCCGTGTCTCCCATAATGAGCTGCGCCGGATGCACGTTGAACCAAAGAAACCCAAACAACGCGCCCACCAGCGTGAAGCAAAACTGGGTCAGAAAAATCTGTCCCTGAATGAGCGCGATGCCTCCGAAGGTTGCGAATGCGGTAGCTGAGATCAACCCGGCCAGGCCGTCTAGGCCGTCGGTGAAATTCACGGCGTTGGCTGCGCCAACGATGATGAAAACAGCAATTGGATAGAACCAGACGCCCAAATCGAAAGTGACTCGAAACCCCGGCAGGAATAAGTGCGGTATACGCAAAACATCACGCAATAAAATAGCGAGCCCAGTGGCCAACATGACCTGGATCACGATTTTGTGCCGCGCCTTTAGTCCTTCCCCGGTCTTGCGCTGGGCCAACTTGCGAAAATCGTCGACACTGCCCAGCAACCCGAAGCTGATCATGGCCGCCATGGGCACCAAGATCGATTGTCCCACCGCGCTGAGGCCGATGAGGGACACTGCATTAAGCAGGATGGTCACCAGTAACACCGGAAGAATGAACATCATGCCGCCCATCGTCGGGGTGCCCACTTTGATCGTGTGGCGCTGAGGCGCCTCCAGGCGGATGCTGTCACCGATTTCCAGGCTGCGCAAAATGCGGATCAGCGGCCCGCCCCAGATGACGGTTAGGATGAAGCTGATGCCCGCTAAAACCAGAGCCGACGCGGGATTGTTCACCGGCGCGCCTCCAACTCTGGCACGATCTTGTTCATCTGAACGGCGCGCGAACCTTTAACCAGCACGACATCTCCTGGCGCAAGAGTTTGCCTCAGGAAATCGAGCGCCTGGTCCGTATCCTCGAACTGTGTGATGGCTCCCGAATGCAACCCTGCCGCCCGCGCAGACTCAGCGATCATCTTCGCACGCGGGCCAATTGTGACCAGCAGGTCCGCCACCTTGGCCGCAAGGTTGCCAACTGTCTGGTGGCCTTGTTGCTCATATTGGCCAAGTTCCAGCATGTCGCCGAGAATGGCCACCTTGCGTCCTTCCAGTTCGCCGAGCAGATTGAGGGCTGCGACCGTGGATTCAGGGGAAGCATTGTAGGTGTCATCCAGGAGCAATGACTCGTTCTTTCCGGGGACAGCTACAAGACGAAGCTGAGGATTGCCTATGCGCAATCCCGCCAGGATCTCGCCCCACTCCATGCCATCCACCAGTCCAACCGCCGCGGCGCGCAACGCAGTATGCACGGAATGCCGTCCGATCATCGGAATGCGCACGTGCAGGGTTTCCCGCCCATAGTGGACGCGGAAACGCACGCCGTCCAAACCCAGTCCTTCAATTTCATCTGCCCACAAATCGGCACGTTCATCCAATCCATAGAAAAAAACTCGCGCTGCGGTTTCCTCTGCCATCTTCTTTACAAGAGGGTCGTCGTAGTTGAGAATGGCCACACCTCTCTTGGGCAAGGCTTTAACAAGTTCTGCTTTTCCTTTGTAAATGGCTTCCTGCGAACCCGCTCGCGAGGCATGCACAGTTCCGATGTTGGTAACCACTCCAATTTCGGGGTGAGCAATATCAGCCAGGAGCGCGATCTCGCCGATCACGTAAAAACCCATTTCGAGCACAGCGCGCTCGTGGTCCTCGCTGATTCCCAAGACATTTAATGGCAGGCCAATCTCATTATTGAAGTTGCCGCTGGATTTGAACGTTTCATACCGCTGGCCCAAAACCTCAGCGATGAGTTCCTTGCTGGTCGTCTTACCCACGCTGCCCGTGATACCGATGACACGCAGGTCCAACTTGCGGCGCCAGAAGCGCGCGGCTTGCTGCAAGGCCACAAGGGAATCATCAACCACTAGGCACAGTGGATATCGAAGCTCAAAGCCCTCGGTCTTTTTCGCGCCGTGCAAATCCAAATGAGATTGGCCAGGAATCTCACGCTGCACGATGGCAATTGCAGCGCCATTTTTAAACGCGTCGGCTACAAAATCATGCCCATCTGCGTGGTCGCCTTGAAGCGCCACGAAGAGATTACCTGATTTCGCCTCGCGCGAATCATGGACCGCACCAGTAACGCCTTGCTCAGCCCCACTCGGGCGAACACCACTTATCGCTTCGATCAAGTCTGCAATTTTCAGCATTTATTGTTGGTTAGCCGCCAATGCATGGCGCAGTTCATCAGGCGGGATATTCATTAAGACCACAAGCCGTTCGACAACATCCGCGAACAAGGGCGCTGCGACCTCGGAAGCCCAGATGGAGGTCTCCGGGCGCTCAAGCCACACAAAAACAACAAATCGTGGATCATCTACGGGGCCCCACCCGATGAAAGAGGTATTGGTTTCATTTACCAGGTAACCGTTCGGCCCGGGGATCTGCGCCGTCCCGGTTTTACCTGCCAACAGGTAACCGCTGACCAACGCCAACGAGGACTCGCCTTCCAGCGAGGCGGTGAGCATCTCGGTCATCGTTTCAGCCGTCTGCGCCGAAATCGGCGCACCGGCGAACTGCGGCGAGATGCTGTATTGCGCACCATCCTGGATGAGACCCTTCACAATATGCGGGATCACCATTTGGCCATCGTTAATAAAGGCGCTCACGGCCATCACCATCTGCATGGGCGTCACGGCGATGCCCTGGCCGAAGGTGTTGGTCGCCAGGTCGGATGGATACCAATCCGGGTCCCCGGGCAGCTTCACCGTGCCGCCGGCCTCGCCCGCTAAGTCGGTGCCGGTTGGATATCCAAACCCGAAAGCTTGCACATACTCGTAGAAGGATTCTGCCCCCAGGCGCTGCCCCACCCAGGCCAGGCATACGTTCAGCGAATGCTGCATGCATCCTTGCATGGTCTGCTCGCCCCAGGACTGCCCGTTCCAGTTCCGTACCGTGATGCCGCCAATTTGAATGTAGCCTTGATCCAGAAAGGGAGTCTCGGGCGTCACGAGTCCCAGGTCGAGCGCGGCCGCCATGGTGACAACTTTGAAAATGGATCCGGGTTCGTAGATCTCACCCACGGCGCGGTTATATGGGACCTTATCTGTGTAGATTTCTTCGTAGTTGCTATAGTCGTTCAGGTCCATGCGCGGCGTGGAGGCCATTGCGAGAATGTCGCCCGTCCTGGGATCCATCACGATGGCTGTTCCGGATTCCGCGCCGCTCGTTTCGATATGTTGGTCCAACACGTCCTCGACCATCGCCTGGATCTGCCTGTCAATGGTCAACACCAGGCTTGCACCTGGCGGGATTTCTGGTAATTCCTGCACATTGTTTGGATCGGTCGGAACCCAGATCTCTTCCGGCAAGCCCGCCAAAAGATCCTGGTATTGCTGTTCAACACCAAAATTTCCGCGACTCTCGCGATTGACGAAACCAAGCAAGTTGGACGCTAAATCGCCCTCTGGGTAGCTGCGCGCCAGATGCGGGCGACAGATGAGCGCTATCAGCGCCGGGTCATTTGAACAGCGCAGTGAATCATCGGGTTCCGGCGGCCGGCTCACATCGTATGCGCGCAACAACTCGATCTTCTCTGGCAGCACGTAATCGGCGGCCACGGCATAGATCGCGGTGGCCGAGGCTGGCTGGCTGGCTACAGAAAGCACCGTGTGATAGTCTGCGCCCACCAGCGCGCTAAGCGCCAGCGCGATTTCCCGAGGGTCCTGTACCGAAGCGAGCTCCACACCAATCTCGTAAACGGTGCGATTACCGGCAAGTAAATTTCCATTGCGGTCATAAATTTCTCCACGCGGAGGATAAATGGTTCGTAAAAGGCGACTGTAATATTCGCTTTGATCCAAAAAGACCGCCGCTTGCTGGCTTGTCTGCACGGCGAATGTTTTCCACAGGATCATCACGCCTGCAACGGCGAAGAAGACACCCATGCTCACAAATCGCCAACCCTGTTCACGCGGCACTTTTAGAGGCCTCCCAATGCGGCGAACATTTCACCCAGCCAGTCGAAGAGCGACTGCGTGTACTCATCCGGCAAGCGCGGGCGGGCGGCGAAATCGCTGCCTGCCCGCGGCGCTAACTGCGGAACCTG
>JBOGUK010000068.1:0-8969 GCA_050695915.1 Anaerolineales bacterium | reverse complement strand
GGCTGGATAGCAACCTGGTAGTGGTTGACCTGGGGTTGGCGAGGCGATGGCGATCCTTGCTTGCCCCGCGCAAACCAGCCCAGTATGTGATAGAGTTTGCCGCTTTACGCCTGCAGGAATTCGCTCTCGGTGACCAGATTGCTTTCGAAGACATCTCCTAAACTTTTTTCCATTTGCCTTGTCCTGGCGGTAATAGCTGCCATCCCGTCGTCCAGCGCCTTTGCGCAGGAAAGTGATGGGGTGCAATACGTTGTGCAGCCAGGGGATACGCTTTCGAGCATCGCTCTAAGGTTCGACGTTTCTGTTTCGGAGATCATTGAAGCCAGCAATATCAGCAATCCAGATGCGCTCAATGTGGGCGACGTCCTCATTATCCCGGGCATCGATTGGATTGACGGCGTACTCGTTTTTGAGGAGATGCCCTTGGGCGAGTCGTTTCTTAGCCTCAAGCGGCGGTACTTACTCAGCGACGAAAATATGGCGCGATTGAACCGCCTGACCAGTCCAGACCAACTTTATTATGGATTGTCGATCTTGCTCGCCACGGAGCGCGGCGAGCTGGCCGAAAGCGCCCGCGCCCTGGTAGGGACTGAAGGCTCCCTTTTGGAGATCGCCGCTGCCTCCGGAGACAATCCCTGGGCATTAGTTGCCTACAATCAGCTTCCCGGCACCTGGGCGGCGATCCCTGGAGATGTTTTGTTCACACCGGCTACCGAGTCCGCCGGCCCCGGGGCCCTTCCCGCGGCAATCTCCGCGCTCCGCGTGGACGATCCCGGGTTCGTGCAGGGAAAGACGCTGGTCATCACCGCGGCGACGAACGCAGAAATCCAACTAGGGGGAGAGTTCTTTGGACACACTTTAAATTTTTTCCCAGAGGATGGTGACTTGGTTGCGTTGCAAGGCATTCCATTAGAGGCTGAATCGGGCACCTTCGATTTCTCCTTCAGTGGAATATGGCCGAGCGGAGAGTCTTTCACTTTCACACAACCCGTGCGCGTGGCTAGCGGGGATTACGCAACCGCTTCCCTATTTGTCGATCCCGAATTCTTGGATGGTGAGCGCTCGGCAGGGGAAAACGCTGAAATCGCCCGGATCATGGCCCAGGTCACACCGGAAAGATTGTGGCAAGGGCTATGGGGTTGGCCTCATGATCTTGTCGATGACGTAACATCAGAATTCGGCGTCTACCGTGTCTACAATGGAGGGCTGACTGAGGGTTACCACTACGGCACAGACTTCGGCGGCGGCGCCTTATTAAACATTTATGCGCCGGCAGCCGGGCGAGTAGTCTTTGCCGGGCCGCTCGATATTCGCGGCAATGCGACGATCATCGACCACGGCCAAGGCGTATACACTGGCTACTGGCACCAGGAAGAGATTTACGTGTCTGAAGGCGATCTTGTGGAAGCCGGGCAAACCATTGGAATCGTGGGGAAGAGCGGGAGGGTTTCCGGTCCCCATTTGCACTGGGAAGTGTGGGTAGGCGGCGTTCCAGTGGAACCGCTGGATTGGCTGGCGCGAAGCTACCCTTGATCTTTTAGTTCATTCGCTCCAGCTTGACCCCGCAAAAGTTCTTGCGCGATTTCAGTTTGGCCACTTGGAACGCGTAATTCAATTTCGGACATCGCCCCAACGCTTAACCCTAATGCCTTAGCGGCTCCTTCTTTAGACAGAAGCACTTGCACCCCATTGGCTTCGAGCATTCCTTTCAGGATTTCCGCCTGCACAGGGTCGTGCAGCACCAACATTGTTTCCCATTTTGGCGCTTCGTCCTTTTTGGATTTCATTCCTTGAGTATAATACGCCGCGTTTGATTCGCATCATGCATCAGTGTCCAAGCCTAATCTTCCCCGCGAGCCAACCAAATTTAGTTAGTTCGAGATGAACAGCAGGACAGCGGCAAAGACGATCGATTGGCAAAACTTCGAAGTCCAACCGGAAGATCTCGAATTCCTATCTGCACATCTACTTGAAATAGAAACTCCGCTGGGCCCGAATGAGTTGGCTGTCCAGCTGATTGAACACCGATTGACGCGCCTGGCCGAAGAGCCATCGCAGGAACCATCTAGCCAGGTTTATCTCCCTGAGAATAGTTATCCGGAAGGAGCGCACCTCACATTCCCTGCATTCGACAATAGAACCGGACGCGTGCTGCGAACGCGTCCTGCCGTCACGATGAACGGCGATGCATTTAGTGTCATCGTTGTCGAGTTCGAAGATGGCAGCCAAAAAGAGTTTGCGGCGCAGCTGGTAAATCATGCCCTCAATAATCCGCAAGTCGAATCAGGCGAGGACAGCGCGGCTGGAGATGCAACTCTTATTCGGTCGGTGGCGCAACAAATCGCGCCCAAGATCGTCGAAGCGCTTCGGGAAAATCCGGAATTTGTTTACATCGCGGGGCGTTGGTTCCCCAAGGCATTGATCATCGATGTCGATCCGGGCCAACTGAACGTGGCAGAGGCGCAGCTGGATATGGCGAACGGCCGTCCGCTGCCAACCAATGAACTCCTTGGCGAAGTGGAGCTCCCCACGGGTGTAAATCCAAAACTCGCCGAATTCTCCCTCGATCTCGCTTTGCAGGAGGACGAACGTTTTGACGAGGTCGGGCCTTCAGGGGAAGTGGCCTGGTTCTTGCGGCGTCTGGAACCCCAAGCAGTCCGCGAAACGCCGCTGTTCCTACAGTACGAGACAATCGAATACGATCCCGGCCGCCTTACCGAGGATATGCGCGATGTGGAACGGCGTCTGGACGATGAGCTGGCGCCCATTGAGACGCAGGAAGACGCCTCTCCGAGGGAAATCCAAATCCCTCTGATTTTTCCGCACTGGCGCGCCGGGACTCTTCCACTAACCAAGAAAATTTCGCGGCTCTTCCCTACGGCCCTGGAATCTCCGCGAGTGCGCTTCCATTTCGTGGATGCCGAGAACAAGGAACGTTTCCAAGGCTGGGTGGTGCGCCGCGGGAAATATGTTGTCGGATTGCGCGACTGGTTTCTGGCACGTGGACTAATGCCAGGCAGCCACGTTAAGGTCGCACAAGGCCAAAACGTGGGCGAGATTGTGGTCTCCGCGGAAGCCCACCGGGCCAGCAAGGAGTGGGTGCGCACGGCGCTCATCGGCGCCGACGGCGGAGTGGTGTTTGCCACGCTCAAGCAGCAGGTGGAGACCTCATTCGACGAGCGCTTGATGATCTATCTGCCCGGCGAGCTCGCCGCACTGGATGAGGCCTGGCGTCGGCGCGCAGGAAAACGAGTTGCCCTGGAACCATTCGTCACCAACATACTCCGGGATCTGGCCAAGCTGAGTCCGCAAAATCACGTACACGCCAGCGAGTTGTATGCGGCGGTTAATCTCCTCACCCGCTGTCCCCCGGGGCCGATATTTGCGATGCTGGCTTCAAGCCCGAAGTTCCAGCACGTCGGCCACCTGCATTTCCGTGTGGAGACTGCCTCGGATGGCTGATACCTTTCATTCGAGCCTAGTAAAGCCAACGCAGGACACGCCGTTTCACATTGATTTCTCGTGGTGGCGCGAGAACGATCGCGAATGGCGCGTCTTCCTGCGCGGACTCATCGGGGAGGAACAGGAATCCAAGCTTGCGGAGATGAGCGGCAACGAGTTGGTGGACTGGGTCGATCCGCAAACGGCTGAGGTCAAACAAATCGACGCGCTCCAGTATCTATTAATGACCTATTACCCTAAAGAAGAAGGTGAGGGTGGGGGAACCTCGCTGGTCGAGTCAATATTCCGCGCGTTCTTGAAAAATGGAAACGAGTCCTTGAGTTCTGCGCAACTGGGCGGAATCCTCGGTCGCCCGGCGCAGACAATCTTGAGGACGCTCGCGGGGACGCGGGTGTACAGGGGCATTCGGCCGGTAGGGGCGTAGGAAAGGGATAAAAGATAAAGGGAGAAAGGAGAAGGGAAAAGGGCAGATCCACTCCCTAAACTTACCTTCTTTCCCTGGAATGTATAATCAATCTAGAGTTGCGTAAGCCGTGTAACGGCTTAGCAACTCTTAAAGCGAACGGCGCACGCCCATGCACAGATGATGGTTTTTACAAGCGCCGTTCGGTCGGCCCCCGTAGCTTAATGGATAGAGCAACGGACTTCTAATCCGTAGGTTGCAGGTTCGAGTCCTGCCGGGGGCATAAATAGCCCTTCCTTAAAATCACGTAACGAGCGCTTTTCTCCATCGTTTAGCCCCGCAATGGGGCCTCTCAGTTTCTTTAGTTCCGCATAACATCCTTGACTCTCGTTCGTTCTGTGTGGTATGCTGGTCTGACCAACATACCAGTACATCCATTCGCCAATGGCCACGTCGCTACCACGCAAATCCGTCCCCGAACTTGTCGCAGGCAGGCTCTCTCAATCGATCCTTGATAAGCAATACCTTCCAGGCGGCTATCTCCCCTCGGAAAGAGACTTGATCAAAGAGCTCGGCGTGAGCCGCTCCTCGCTGCGCGAAGGGCTGCAAATCCTTTCAGACGCCGAGCTGATTGAGGCCCATCAGGGGGTGGGTTGGCTGGTTCAAGATCTCATCCCCAAGCAGCTGGTAAAGGCACAGGCACTAGCCGCGGACATTACGCCTCCATCGGCAAAGAAAGGCAAGAAAAGCAAAACTGCGTCTCTGGGGGGAGGCCCGCGCCGGCTTCCGGTTGCCAAAGAAAAACCTATTCACATTCCCAATTTAAAGAAGGATCGCCTGGGCACGTTCGAGTTCATTTCCTGGTGGGAACGCGAGAAAGTGCAGGAAGCCAAGGTCATGGTCGTTGGCGCGGGGGCGCTCGGCAATGAAGTCGTCAAAAACATGGCGCTCATGGGCATCGGCAACATCTATATCGTCGATTTCGATACCGTGGAAGCGGCCAACCTAAGCCGCTCGATCCTGTTCCGCGAAAAGGATAGTGGGCGCGAGAAATCGCAACTGGCTGCAGCCCGAGCTAAAGAGATCAACCCGGACATACACGTCCAATATTTCCATGGCGATGTCACCACCGAGATCGGACTAGGGGTGTTCCGCCGTATGGACGTGATTGTCGGTTGCCTGGATAACCGCGAGGCCCGCCTGGCGGTGAATAGATTCGCCCATTGGATGAACAAGCCCTGGGTCGACGGCGCTATCCAGGAACTCCTTGGGCTGGTTCGCGTTTTCGTTCCGGGGCAGGGTGCCTGCTTCGAATGTACTCTCACGGAACAGGCTCGGCGCGATCTTGCTCTGCGCTATTCCTGCCCGCTGCTCGCCCGCCAAAACATCCTGCTTGGCAAAGTTCCAACGACACCCACAATCGCTTCGATCATCGGAGCGATGCAATCGCAGGAAGGGCTGAAATTGATTCACGATATGCCTGTCGAGGCCGGGCAAGTACTGCACTTCAATGGCTATACAAACTTCATGCATTCAACTTCTTACCTGCCGGACCCGGATTGCGAAAGCCATTGGATCTATGGAGACATCAACGAACTGCCGCTGCGCGTGGAAACAACCACGCTGCGCGAAATGCTGGCGGTCGTGCAGGCTGATCTCGGGAAGGACGCGATCCTGGAACTGGATCAAGAAGTCGTTCTCTCCCTGAACTGCATGTTGGACAACACAGTCGAGCACGTGCTCAAACCTTTATCCCAGGTCACCTTTGAGGCGGGGCATTGCCCGACCTGCGGAAACATGCGTGAAGTGAATATGACCCATACGATCCGTGGTGACGAGAACTTCCTCGATCGCACGCTGGCTTCTGTTGGCGTGCCGCCTTTGCACATTTTGCGCGGCACCAATGGCAGCCAGTTTGGGTTTTATGAACTCACCGGCGACCTCGATGAAGCGTTGCATTTCAACGACTTCTCAGAAGCGCAGCCGAAACGACGCGAACCGCAAGCCCGCGGCCGGGTTCAGATCGGGGAAGCCATTGCGCCGGCTGAATATCGTGAAGATATGCAGGCCAACAAGCGCGTGCATTTGATTGATTGATATGATGACACTGAAAATTACGGAAATGAGACGCTTCGTCCTGGGTGAAGGCAACTTTGTGCAGACATTGGTTGGTCGCATCACCCTGTTGGTGCTGTTTGCGACAGTATTTGGGTTCGCCTTCACGTTGTTGTTTCTCGTAAACCAAAGTATTCCCCCTGTCCTGCTCAAATTCACGTTGATCGCAGCCCTCGGCGCAATGACGGGCTTAATGGCGCGCCGCCTGCTTTGGCAGCGGCATGGACTGATCCGTTTTTTTGGAGCGTTATTTGGAATCTTCATTGCGTTTGGGGTGATGAACCTCGTGACGCGCGGGTTCATTGGGCTGGATCTTCTGCGCATTTATCCCGTCGTCACACGACTCGATGCCCCCTTGCAGCTTTTAGTCGCAGCCTTGGCGGTCTGGATTGTGCAGAAAGCGTGGACAGGAACAGCACACGAGATCATTGTGGAGCCGCGCTCCCAGGAAGAACTCATGCCCGTCACAGTCCATCCGCCTGAGCGCGGTTCTCGCAGGGGCGCGACCCGCGGGCGCACGCGGGTGCGAACTGGCCGCGCCAAGCGATTGGTTTCATCATCACTTAATTCATGGTGGTCGCGCTCGCGCAAGCAGTTATCAACGGCTGCCCAAGCGCCTTCACGCACTGCCAAGGGCAAGCGCACGAAGATCGGCAAGAGCCGCGCTCGCCGCGGCTGGCTGCGGCGGCCCGAAGTGCACCTGGGCGCCGATGTGGAACATCGATGCCCCTATTGCCTCGAACAGGTGCGCCCGCGTGATCCACGCGGAATAAAGATCTGCAAAGTGTGCAAGACCTGGCACCACGCCGATTGCTGGGCTGTAACCGGTGTCTGCCAGGTACCGCATGAATACGTGAGCTGACTGAGGAGAATCTATGGCTGATATTTCGGTAACCGTCATTATGCCTAACGGAGGGGCGCGCAAAGCTGAAGTCCCGGATGATGTTCCGGTGCGAGACCTGCTCACTGAGCTTACCGCGCTTCTGGAACTTCCCACAGTAGGGCCGGACGGACGACCCATGGGTTACCGGTTGGACAGTAAGGCACTGGGGCGAGAGTTGAAAGAAGATGAAACGCTTGCAGAGGCTGGTATTCCAGCCGATGACCGGCTCATCCTGACCGCAGACATTACGGCGGGCGCAGTATCTGTCAGCGATAGCCCGCGCATTCGCCGGCTCAAGGCGGACCTGCAGCGGATGCAGGAGCTCGCTGCGCAGAGCGATGTGATCGAATTTAAGGCCATTCCCCAAGCCCGTGGGATGCCCCCCGAGCATTACATCGTCACCTATAAGACCAAAGGAATCGCGGGCGTTGACCGCAGTGGGAATCCCAAATTTGGCAATCGCCATCAAGTGGAGATCTATCTGCACAACCAATACCCGCAGCGCTGGCCCGGCATGAAGTGGATTACGCCCATCTGGCACCCAAACATCAACCACATCAACGGCACTGTCTGCGTGGATGCCGCCTGGTGGACCGCCAGTCGCTCACTCGACCGCCTCGTACTCATGATTGGCGAGATGGTGCAGTACAAGAACTTCCACGACGATCCGACCAAACCGCCATTCCCCTGGGATCCCGAGGCGGCGCGCTGGAGCCGCGAATATCGCCGCAAGCATCCGCGAGCCTTTCCCGTGGACACGAAAGAGTTGCTTCGCCCAGAGCGCGTGCACCTCAAAAAGGCCAAGAAGCCTTCAAAGAAACCGCGCATCCGGCTCAAATAAAAGGAGATCGGCAATACGCAAAGCCGAGGTCCGCAAACGTTTGAAAGGAGATGAATCATGGCAGATGTACCCGTTACCGTAGTGCTGCCCTCAGGTGGCAGCCGCAGCGCCGACGTCCCGGATGACGTCCAAGTTAAAGAACTCATCCCGGAGTTGGCCACCACCCTTGAGCTCCCGACCACTGGCCCGGACGGCCGCCCCATGGGCTACCGCCTGGACAGCAAGGCCCTTGGCCGCGAGCTAAAGGACGATGAAACGCTGTCGGCGGCTGGCGTACCCGCAGATGATCGCCTGATCATGACTGCGGACGTAACCGCCGGCTGATCAACAAACTGGCAGGGGTGGGGACTCACGGCCTTGCCCCTGCCACGGACTTATTCGATGGAAGAAAAGACTTATCCTTTGCAACCCGCTACCAAAGGTCCGCGCCGCGCACGGGCGCCATATCATCGCGCGCGCCGCTGGTTGGCCGACGGAGAGAATGGTGTTTCGCCACGCGTCCAGGTCTTTGTCACGCAACAGGCCTATTTGAAAATTTGCGCCCATTCGCAAAGCGATATGGACAATGAGGTGGGCGGCTGGCTGGCCGGGCGCTGGTGCCGCGATGTGGAAACAAAGAAAGAATTCATCGTCGTTGAAGGACTGCTGCCTGCGCAGCAAGTGCGCTCCGGCAGCACTTTTCTCACGTTCACCCATGACAGCCAGGTGGCGATGCTGGCAGCGCTTGAAGAGCGCTACGCAAAGAAGGGCGTGGTTGGCTGGTATCACACCCACCCGCGCATGGGCATCTTCTTGTCGGGGTATGACCTTTGGTTGCACGAGCATTTTTTCCCGCAACCCTGGCAGGTGGCGCTCGTAGTCGAACCGCATTCTGGGGCGGGCGGCTTCTTCGTCCGTGACCGAAAGAATCATCTGAACCCGCGCAAATATTATGGCTTTTACGAACTCCATAATCGTCGCGTGGAATCGGTAATGGATTGGATAAACCTGCATCCCGAGAAGGTTTCCAAACAAGAATCGCAGCGCATCGAAGTGAATCGGCCGAAGAAACAGGTAGCAGAACCACCAAAACCCGTCCAGTCCACGGGAATGAAACCGCCCAGCACCCCCACAGCGATAGAGAAAAAACAAGAATCTCTACCGGTTCCCGTTGAAACGGCTGGCAAACCGGTTCCCGGTTCAACCGAAGAAAAAAGAGTCAGCGTGAGGCACCCGGAAAGCAAGTCGACGCCGTCGCAAGCCGGGCAACTTAAGCCCCCTACGCT
>JBOGUK010000067.1:0-3941 GCA_050695915.1 Anaerolineales bacterium | reverse complement strand
TTTCACCAATCGCATGATGCCGGCCAACGCAGTAGCCTCGCCGATGGCGCTCACCCGTATACGCAGGCTTCCATCACCATTGATGGCGCCCGCGATCACTTTGTCGCCCTTGGATTTATCAACTGGTTTGGATTCCCCGCTGATCATAGCCTCATTGACAGAGGATGAACCCTCGGTCACCTCCCCATCCGCCGGGATACTGGCGCCGGGCCGGACCAGCACAATATCGCCTTGTTTTAAGGTCGAAACGCGAACAATTTCCACCTTGCCCCTCTCGCCGACGCGTTCGGCTTCGTCCGGCATCAATTTGGCCAGTTCATCCAGGCTGCTGGACGCCTGGCGCACGGAGCACATTTCGATCCAGTGCCCGAGCAGCATAATATCGATCAGAGTGACCACTTCCCAATAGAAACCTTCGCCCAGCCCAAATAAAAACGCTGCCGCTGAATAAATGAATGCAACGGTGATCGCCAGGCTTATCAACAGCATCATGCCAGGTTGCCGCTTGCGCACCTCAGGGGCGGCCATCTGTAGGAACGGCAGCCCGCCGTAGGCAAAGACAATGGCTGCAAATATGGGCGCGATCCACTGCCCGCCGGCGATTGCCGGCATCGCGAAGCCAACCCATTCCTGGATCATTTCACTGAATATGAGAACCGGGATTGACAGTAACGTTGAAAGCCAGAAACGCTTTTGGAAAATCTGCTCGTGCCCCGTGTGATCTACATGTCCGCTATGATCTTCGTGGCCTTTGTGATCTTCGTAGGATTCAGCGGGATGCGCATGGTGAGCCTTTGTTTCCAGGGGAGCAGGTGCATGTTCATGCCCATCGTGCATGTGCGCGCCGTGATCCTGATGATCATGGTGCTCATGCACATGACCCGCGTGATCAACATGTGCGTGTTCGCCATGCTCTCCATGAGCATTCCCGCGGCCTTCGCCCTGCCCATCATGTAGGTGGTCGTGTTCTTTTTTGTGTTCCATCACCACATCCAGACTAACGTTCCAAGAACTTCTAATTCAACGGAGTACGACCTGGAGCCAGCGAATGGCCCCAGGCTTGCGTACTCGTTTAGCTACTTAAATTTTTCTTAACCAGCTCGTACTCCTTGCGGGTGATTTCCCCACGCGCGTAGCGCTGGTCCAAAATAGCGCGTGCACCACCGAGATTCGGTTGAGCTGCCCCACCCACAACCGTTCGTACCAGCCAGACGATGAGCAGGATAAACGCCACCCAAAAGACCAGCATAGTCACCAGTCCCCAGAAGCCCATTCCTCCCATTCCCCCCGCCATCATGCTCATCATTCCATTCATCATGTTACCGTCCATCATGCCTCCGTTACCGTACATGTTTCACCTCCGAGGGATATACCCTCTTGTTTCTCCAGTTACACTAAGACTGGATAGTCGATCTCAGCCAACGTCGATTTGATCTGTTCTTCGTTGGCCGGTTCTCCAAAGCGAATCATCACCTTCTTGTCACCGAGGCTGGCCTTGACCGCCTCGACACCCGGCAGCTCGCCAAGCTCGGTTTCAATTGTGTGCAGGCAATGGTCGCAATGGATTTTTGGAACGTTATAAACCACCATGTTCATTTGTCACCTCCAAGATTTTAGACTTTTGTTGCCGTTTCGTAGACTTCGGCGATCTCTGCGAGGACACGTTCGCGCTCAGCCACGTCTTCGCCGCGCACCGCCTGGATCACGCAAGAATGCATGTGATCTTCGAGCACGAGTTGGCTCACCTTGTTCAGCGCAGACTGGGTCGCCTGAATTTGACGGATCACATCGATGCAATAGGCGCCTTCCTCCACCATCCGCCTGATGCCTCGGATATGTCCCTCGATCGTTTTGAGCCGTTTCTGGGCCGCCTGATTATGGGTCCCTCGATCAGTGCTAGCAATTACAGTGTGCGTTGTGTGATCCATGGCTGACTCCTAACTCTCGACCGCAATCACAGTAGGCATTACGAGTGACCCCTCCCCCATGGGGTGGGGCAGATGAATAATATCATTTCCAGGTAGCTTGTCAATATCGAAACTGAAAATCCCAGTCATATGACTGGGATTTTCAGTTCAAAAGTCCCAAAAACAGGGAATTTTACTGGGGGAGCTGCGCCACCAAAGCTTCCTGAAGAACCACGCCCTCGACGTAACCGCGCCACTGGGCGAGGACCACCCCATTCGGGTCCAGCAGGAAGAAATGAGGCTGGTAAACGTAACCAAGCTGTTCCTGAAAAGGCAATGTGGCAGGGTCGTCACGGTCCAGATATATGAAGTTGATTTGCTCGCCGTAAAGGTCTTCTAATCCATGGACAGTTGGCGCCATGGCTTTGCAAACCGGGCACCAGTAAGCTATGAATTCCACAAGCTGAGGTTTGCCAGCTGCCAGCATCACGGTAGACGGGTCAGTGGCCCGCATCTCAGCGCGCCCAGGGACGATGGCAGGAAGCCCGATAGCATCGCTGCCAACTGGGGTTGGATCAATGCTTATAGGGATTTCGTTGCTCATAAGTGTAACGTCGCCACATGCAGCGATGAGCGAAGAAAGCAAAATAGCAGAAGCAACGCCGAGTATTATTCTCAATGATTTCATATGAATTCCAAAAGATATTAACCCTTCAGGCCTATTAGCTGCGCGCCTCGCCTTGCCCCTCTCACATAACTCTAATCATGGTAGTCGTAAGGTTAGAATTGGCACGTGGACTTAAACGGAAAATTCGTACTTGTTACGGGTGCCGCTGTCCGCGTGGGCCGCGCGCTGGCAAAAGCCGCCGCCGAGGCCGGGGCAAAAGTAATAATCCACTTTGGCACCTCCGAAACAGAAGCATACAGTTTCAAATCTGAAATCGAAGCATCCGGCGGTGAAGCGCATGTAATCCAGGCTGACCTGAAGAAAGTGGACGAATGTCAAAGGCTGATTGAACGCTGCGCAACAATCGGCCCACTTTACGGTCTGGTGAATAGCGCGGCGATATTCGAAAACAGAAATCTGGAAAATACAGATGCAGAAAGCTGGCAACGGCACATGGACATCAATTTACGGGCACCATTCCTTCTGAGCCGTGCTTTTTGGCAGGTCATTGGTAAGAAAGAAGGGAGGATCGTAAACATCCTGGATTGGCGAGCCTTGCGGCCCCGGGCCGACCATCTGCCTTACACGGTCAGCAAGGCTGCACTGGCCGCACTAACCCAATCACTCGCAGTAGCCATGTCACCCAATGTCACGGTGAACGGCATAGCCCTTGGAGCCATCCTCCCCCCCAGCGACGGTGGCGATACCTCTGGCGTACTCAAGAATATTCCAGCAGGAAGATGGGGTGACCTGGATGAAGTTGGGAGGACGCTTCTATTCCTTTTGACCGGACCAGCCTACATGACGGGAGAAATTATTTATTTGGATGGTGGTAGACATCTGATCTAAAAAGTGATCATGGACTACATCATTATTAACGATTTACTGGTTCGCGGCATCATCGGCGTCAACAACTGGGAGCGCGAAAACCCGCAAGACATTCTTGTGAATATCGTGATCACCGCGGACCTTAAAGCTGCAGGCAAATCGGACAAACTCGAACACAGCGTCAACTATCGTACGATAAGCAAAAAAGTGATCGCGCATATCGAAAAAAGTAAACGCTTCACTGTGGAGGCCCTGGCCGCCGACATTGCCGACATTTGTTTAGCAGAATCGGGCACCCAAAAGGTGTTGGTGCGCGTGGAGAAACCGGGCGCCGTCCGATTTGCAAAATCTGTGGGCGTAGAAATTGAACGCTCTCGTAATGCCAAAAGGTAGGCACATCGTTTACATTGGACTCGGGTCCAACATCGATCCCGAAACGAATCTGCTCCGCGCTCTGAAAGAGCTGCGCCAGCGAACGCGGGTTCTTGCCACTTCGTCAACTTGGCGCTCGCCAGCGGTAGAGGCAGAGGGCCCTGATT
>JBOGUK010000066.1:0-7594 GCA_050695915.1 Anaerolineales bacterium | reverse complement strand
TTGCGACTCAAACCGAGTCGTATGCGACCCCTATTTCCGAACTTCAGCAGGCCCTGGACGAATTGCAGGCTGCCAGGCAAGCCTGGGCGGAATTGCCTATCAAAGAGCGAATTCAACTTTTAGATGAGATTAAAGGCGGGACTCATTCCGCTGAAAATCGCTGGGTTGCCGCAGGCATGCAGGCAAAGGGGACGCGCCCGGAAACGGTTGGCGAAGGCGAGGAATGGTTCACGCTATCGGTTGTATATCGCTACATTCGTTACCTTCGGAAAACGTTAGTCGACATCGAGAAACGCGGCACTCCAATTCTGCCCGGCAAACTGTGTTGGAAAAGGGCGGGTCTCTGGCAAGCCGATCTCTTGCCTGCGAATTGGCACGATCGTCTCGCCTTGCTTGGAGTCCGTGCCGAAGCCTGGGTAACCGATACGTACAAGGGTGACGCGCCGCCGATGGCCTCCTTCTATCGCCAGGAGGAACCCGTTGGAAAAGTCGCCCTTGTACTGGCAGCCGGAAACCTGCCTTCTCTAGTAGTCAACGACGCATTGCACAAACTCTTCGTTGAGGGTCAAGTTGTTCTCCTGAAAACAAATCCAGTGAATGCTTACATTAGCGCGGTTCTTACTGGGGCATTCAAAGCGTTGATTGAAAGAGACTTTATTCGCATAGTGCACGGTGGCGGAGAAATTGGTGCACAACTCAGTCAGGACCCTCGCGTGGATGAGGTTCATCTCACGGGATCAGAGCGCACTTTCAACGCGGTTACTTACGGCAGCGGGTTTGAAGGCGAAGAACGCCGCCGTCAGAAGCAACCCATCCTGCATAAGCGTTTTACCGCTGAACTGGGCAATATTTCGCCGGTGATCATTGTTCCTGGAACCTGGAGCAAACGCGATATCCTCAAGCAGGCGCAAAAGATTGGCTCCTGGCTTGTGCCAAACGCCGGGTTCAATTGCGTCACCCCGCGTGTGCTGATCCAGATGAAGGATTGGAAGTACCGCGATAAACTCAACAAAGAGATCGCCTGCTACTTGGACAGCCTGGAAACTCGCAAAGCCTACTATCCTCATGCCAAAAGCTTGTACCAGGAATTTAGCGACCAGCATCCGGAAGCCCGGCAGCTCGGCTCTCCGGCAGAAAACCATTTGCCCTGGACATTCATTCCGGATTTGGATTCGGAAAAGCCCGACGAAATTTGTTTCAACACCGAGGCCTTCCTAAGTCTCTTTGCGGAGACCGGCATTGCCGCGAGCGGCACCATTGATTTCATCGAACGCGCCGTGCAGTTCGCCAATGAGCGCCTGAGAGGCTCGCTATGCGTGTCGATCATCGTTCACCCCAAATCCATGAAGGACCCAGCGATCGCGGCAGCGGTCGACAAGGCCATTGCTGACCTGCGCTATGGCTCCGTAGTTATCAATCACTGGGGCGCACTAGCCTATTACGCTGCCATGGCACCCTGGGGCGCTTATCCCGGCCATCCGCACCACGATATCCACTCTGGGGTTGGTAAGGTGCATAATCCTCTCATGCTCGACGCTGCGGAAAAATCCGTTTTCTACGCGCCCTTCATTTCCTTTCCCGACCCCTATATGGCCCACGCGAAGAAAAACTACCGATATTTTCGCCAGGATACTCGCTACCAGCACACCCCAAGCACGATAAATCTGGTCAAATTGTTGTGGTACGCGCTGACCTCGTAAAAGCAGCTGATGACTGAATCCTATTCGACAGCCCAACATAAAGAAATTGCCGCCGAGCGCGGACCGGTTTCCATCGCGATCGTGACCGTAAGCGATTCTCGCAAACCAGAAACTGACACCAACGCGCAATACCTGCAAGCCGAGATCGAAAAGCACGGTCACCGGGTCGCCTCGTTGGAATTGGTCAAGGATGAACCTGACCAAATTCTGGAGACTTTGAACAGACTCGCGGCGGGGGACGCGCAGCTGGTGCTGTTCAACGGCGGCACTGGCATCTCCCCGCGCGACACTACCTTCGACGTTCTCAGCCGATCCCTTGAGAAGGCACTGCCGGGCTTCGGCGAACTGTTTCGCATGCTGAGCTACGAGCAGGTTGGCGCCGCCGCCATGCTTTCCCGGGCAACAGCTGGTGTATATCACGGCAAGGTGGTGATTTCGACGCCGGGCTCCCCTGCCGCCGTCCGCCTGGCGTGGGAAAAGCTGATCCTGCCCGAGCTTCAACACCTGGCTTGGGAGGTTACGCGATAGCTTAAAGGATCGCAAGAGTACTGTGGAGTTGCGTCGGTCGGCATAACCGACCAGCAACTCTTAAAACCAAACGCTGCTCTTGCGTTTGGTAAGGTATAATCGCCCGCTGCTAAGGAGCAAATCTGCATGTCGAAAAAGTCTGTAATCACTGGGAAGGGCCCTAACTTCGGGAATAACGTTCCGTTTTCTCATAAGAAGAGCCGCCGCCGTTGGGATGCCAACATACAGGACAAGCGCGTCTGGGTTCCGGAATTGAATCGGTTTGTGAAATTGCGCTTGACCGCGAGCGATCTGCGCAGCATCGATCGCTTTGGACTTAATGCGTACCTGAAAAAGAACAAGCTCACCCTGAGCGACGTCACCTGATCGATGCCAACCGCCGACCACATCGCGTACAAGACGCAGCAGCAAGGCCAGATCCTGGCCAAATTGCGCGCTAACCCGCGTGTGGAGTTGGTACGCGTGGCCGGTCCGGATGATTGCAGCACAGCGCAAACTGTGCAAGGCGTGTATTACAAAGCCCATGTACCCATGTTGCCGGTGGAAGGCTGTTCGCGATCTGAAGGCTGTATCTGCGCCTACGAGCCCGTTTTGAATGACATTTATCCGTAAAGTGAGAGTAAATGAGAGACGATAGAGATAGAGACAGAAGTTTTAACCAGGAGGAAACCGAAGGAGGCGGCGAAGAGCGCGGCCGGGGCGCCGGGCGCTTTTTCCGCAAACCCAAGTTCGATCCCTTTGAAGCCGACAAGTCCCTGAAGATCGATTACAAGGATGTGGACCTGCTCAAACGCTTCCTGACCCCCGAAGGCAAGATCCGCCCGCGTCGCCAGACGGGAGTTAATGCCCGCAACCAGCGCAAACTGGCTCGGGCTATCAAGCGCGCTCGCCATCTTGCTCTGCTTTCCTATACTGACGAAACTCTCGAATAATCATCTTTCCCCCACAAAATAACAGCCCAAGCTTTGTTTGGGCTGTTTTCTTTTAAGCTTATGACAATAGCTTGATCAAAAGCGCCTTCTGAGCGTGAAGGCGGTTGTGGGCCTGTGGGAAAAGTAGTGACTCAGGCCCGTCGGCCACTTCGTCGGTGATTTCCTGGCCGCGGTGGGCGGGCAGGCAATGCATTACTACAGCGCTGGGCTTCGCCTCCCGCAATAGTTTGGTGTTCACCTGATAAGGCGGGAAGACCGCTTCGCGTTTCTTGCTTTCCTCTTCCTGACCCATGCTCGTCCAGGTATCGGTGTAGATCACGTCCGCATCCTTCACGGCTTCATTCGGATCGGTTAAGAATTCAAGTTTCGAACCGCTTTCGGCCGCAAAGTTTTTGGCCAGTTCCACAGCAGGGGGCACGATGTCATAGCCAGGCGGGTTGGCAATCGTGAAATGCATTCCTAATTTCGCACATACATGCATCAGTGATACGGCTACATTATTCCCATCCCCTACATATACAACCTTCAAACCTTCAATCTTAAACTTATAATGCTCGTAAATGGTCAGCGCGTCTGAAAGCCCCTGGCACGGATGGTTGTAATCGCTGAGCCCGTTGATCACTGGCTTCTCGTTCCACTTGGCCAGATCCAGCACTTGCTGATGGTCGAAAACACGCGCCATGATGCCGTCAACGTAGCCTTCGAGGACGCGAGCCACGTCGGCAATCGATTCGCGTTGCCCAAACCCGATCTCCTGCGGCCCGACGTAGAGCGCGTGCCCGCCGAGATGCTGCATGCCCATCTCGAAGGAAACGCGCGTGCGCAGGCTGGGCTTCTGGAACACCATAGCCAGCGCTTTGCCTTTCAAAACAGGTTTGTTGCCGCCTTTTTGGTGTTCGGCTTTCAGCTTGACCGCCAGTTCGATCAGGTCGCGAATTTCGTCGGGACTATGATCGGCGATGGCAAGAAAATCTTGCATTGAAATTCTCCTGATGGGGATTTGCGCGGCGGCGGCAGTATAACATGCGCCCCGGTGCCATCCTGAGTAGCCAATAGGCAAGCATCGCTTGCCTATTGGCGTCGCAAAGGATCATTAACCTGACTTATAAAAAGCGGCCCGAACACGAAGTAAGGGACCACAATGACCCTTCGCTGTGCTCAGTAAGCATGGTCGAGACTTACCTCACAGGTATAATCCGAATCTTATGGCCGAGAAGAAAATCCGCGTCCTCGTTGCGAAACCCGGCCTCGATGGGCATGACCGTGGCGCAAAAGTCATCGCTCGAGCGCTGCGCGACGCGGGCATGGAAGTCATCTACACGGGTCTCAGGCAGACGCCGGAGATGATCGCCGAAGCAGCCCTCCAGGAGGACGTGGACGCTGTGGGACTTTCCATCCTCTCCGGGGCGCATATGACGCTGGTTCCCCGCGTCGTAGAATTGATCCGCGCTAACAAGCAGGCCGGTGTGCGCGTGTTCGTGGGCGGAATTATCCCTGACGAAGACATCCCCAAGCTCAAGAAGCTCGGCGTGGCCGGTATCTATGGACCCGGCTCGCTGACCCAAAAGATCATCGAAGATATCCGCAATTCTGTTAGCCAACCGGCGTAGGGACCGATGAGCCTGGCACAGTCCGTTCTCAAAGGCGACCGGCTCGCATTGGCGCGCCTTCTTACCGAGATCGAAAACGAGACCCCCGCTGGACAAACGGCTTTGAATTCACTGTTCAAGCGAACCGGGCAGGGCCATCTCATTGGGGTCACCGGGGCGCCGGGTACCGGCAAATCCTCCCTGGTTAACCAGCTTACCCTTCACTACCGAAAAAATAGCTCCCACCAGCGAGTTGCCATCCTAGCCGTCGATCCCAGCAGTCCGTTCACGGGCGGCGCAGTCCTCGGCGACCGCATCCGCATGCGCGATCTGGCTGGCGATTCCGGCGTCTTCGTACGTTCCATGGCGACGCGTGGGTCGCTGGGTGGCCTGGCTGCCGCCACAGCGGCCATGGCGCAGGTGCTCGATGCGGCAGGGTTTGAGATCATCTTCATCGAAACGGTTGGCGCAGGGCAGTCCGAGGTGGAGATCGCCAAGCTTGCACATACCGTTCTGGTGCTGGATGTTCCTGGACTGGGCGATGACGTCCAGGCCATCAAGGCAGGCATCCTGGAGATCGCCGACATCCTGGTTCTCAACAAAGCTGACCGTCCCGGTGTCGAGGCGGCCGAGCGGGCATTGCGCGGCATGCTGAAACTCGGGCATCCTGTGCGTTCCGTGACGCATCACGGAGGTGCAATGAAAGGGAAGGCCAGCGACGCGGAATTGGCCGCCGAAAGCGAATGGATCCCGCCAATCCGCCGCACCGTTGCGACCGAAGGCACTGGCATCGCGGAGCTGGCCGCCGCCATTGCCGGGCACCGGCTTCACCTGGACAACACTGGCGGCTGGCAGCGTCGCGAGCGCTCCCGGCTGCAAAGCGAGGTTGAAGTTCTCCTGCAGGATAGCCTGGTGACGAGTTGGCGCAAATCGGTTGGCAAGAAATCCTTCGAGCGCACCATCGATCAGCTTGTCGCTCGTAAGATCTCGCCGCGCCAGGCAGTGAAAGCGCTTCTGAACGGAGATGTGCGGTGATCATCGGGGAGCGAGTTCGCCTGCGCTCTATCGAGCGCGCCGACCTGCCGCGGTTTGTCGAGTGGCTCAATGATCCTGACGTTCGCATCAACCTCGCCGCGTACCTCCCGATGTCGATGGCGCGCGAGGAAATGATGAAGCGCCCGTCGGAGGAGCACGCGTTGGGCATCGAAGCGCGCGCCGGTGAGACCTGGAAATTGATCGGCTCGTGCGGATTAACTGATATTAATTGGCAGGAGCGCAGTGCGGAGTTAGGCATTATGATTGGGGCCAAAGACGAGTGGAACAAAGGTTACGGCACCGAAGCGATGCGCCTGCTTTGCAAACACAGTTTTGAAACCTTGAACCTTTATCGTTTGTACCTCCACGTTTACGACGACAATCCCCGTGCAATCCGCAGCTATGAAAAGGTGGGCTTCATCCATGAAGGCCGCCTGCGAGCAGCGCGTTATGAGAACGGCCGCTATACCGACGTACTCAGCATGAGCGTCCTGCGCCCTGAATGGGACGCGGGCAAGTGAGGAGCAGCCCATGAGCCCAGCCAGCCGCAAGAAAGGCCTCTACGGCGACATCAAGTTGTTCGCCGGCACCGCAACCCCAGAGCTGGCGCAAAAGATCGCCGATTATGTGGGCGTGCCGCTCAGCGGCCGGGATGTCATCCAATATCCTAACGAAAATATCCTGGTTCGATTGCACGGCTCGGTGCGCGGGCAGGACGTGTACGTAATCCAGTCCACCTGCCGCCCCGTGCATCGCAATTGGATGGAGCTGCTGATTATGCTGCAGACGCTGCGACTGGACTCGGCGGCGCGCATCACTGCGGTGATCCCCTATATGAGCTATGCGCGGTCAGACAAGAAGGACCAGCCGCGCGTCCCCATTGTCGCCCGTCTGGTGGCCGATATGGTCCAGGTGGCAGGCGCAGATCGCTACATCACTCTCGACCTGCACGCCGGGCAGATCCAGGGATTTTTCTCCATCCCCGGGGACGTGCTTACTACGTTCCATATGCTGATCGACCATACCCAGAAGATGCTGTCGAAGCTCAAAGACCCGGTGGTGGTGGCCACTGATCTGGGCTTCGCTAAGCGGGCGCGCAATTTTGCAGAGCGGCTCAATGTGCCACTGGCTGCGGTTGAGAAACGCCGCGTGCCCGAGAACGCGAAGACCGAGGCGCTGCGGCTCGTGGGCGAAGTGGACGGTTGCGACGTGCTGCTCATCGACGATGAAGTGGATACGGGCGGCTCGGTGGCGCAGGCCGTCGAATTGCTCGTGAAGAGTGGCGCCCGCAAAATTTACATGGTTTTCGTCCACGCCGTCCTATCCGACCCTGCCGTCGACCGGCTGGCGGGATTGCCGCTGGCGGGCATCATCACCACCGACACGATCCCTATCCCCGAAGAAAAACGAAAGAAGCTTGGAGATAAGCTCACTGTGCTTTCAGTATCGTCGCTGCTAGGCGAGGTGATCATCCGCGCGCATGAGGGACGCAGCGTAGGGAAGATGTTCAATGAGTAGATCTAACGCAGCGGAGCGTAGATATGCGACCAGTCGAATTTCGCCAGGAGGCTGTTGTTGCTAAGTGGATCGATGGAAAGGACGACCTGCGTGCTGCCTTTATTGATGATCACGCATTCATGGATTTCCTGGCAATCCGTTCCATGCCGGGTCACGAAGCCGATATGCGAAACTGTCCAGCCATCGGTGGTCGGTAGATTCCTGTAAAACTCCAGGAACTCGTCTTCGCTGGCGAACGGGTTGGAGAAGTAATACTGATCGACGTTGAGTGAAGAATTGTAGCGAATCATGC
>JBOGUK010000065.1:0-5106 GCA_050695915.1 Anaerolineales bacterium | reverse complement strand
ACCTCGCCCCTACCGTGGATGATTTTGGCAACAACAAGGGAGCAAAACTTGAGAATTTGCAGTGAAACCAACACCCATCTCACCCGATCTAAATTCGGTCGCCTTGTGTCAGGCGAAAAAAGACGCGACCTTCAGATTAATTCAAGCCATGCGTGGGGGTCCGGAAAAGGGCGTAGAGAATCGTTACTGGGCCCCAGCCCAGTAGATTCTCCTCGCGTTGCGAAGCAACGCAGGGGTCGGAGACCCCAGGAGAGACATAAAATGAAATCTCCCCAAGCGTTCGAAGCCTTTCCTCAATTGCCGACTGTTGCCCGTACCTCTGCAACACTACCCACCACATGCACCTTAATCCCATTCCCCGCAAACTCCACCATCGCCTCCTCGCCGAGCGCCCACAACCCAGCGGCCGCCGCACGATACGACGCCGACGCGGACTCATCGCCGGCCAATACGTTCACGATCACCCCCTCCGCCCTGCTCGCGCATCACCCTGCCCACCGATTGCATGCACAGGAACGCGGCTGTCAGATTCATGTCGATCGTACGGTGCCAATCCCATTCATCCATATCCAGGATCGCATCCGGGGGCTGAGTTGACGCAATGAATACAAGGAAATCAATCCGCCCCCACGCGCCCAGCACCTCCTGCAACATGGTCTGCAGCGCCATCTTATGTGTCACATCCGCCGGGACCGCCAGCGCCTCGCCGCCGGCGCCATTAACCTCTGCCGCCAGCTCCTCAATGCGATCCGGCAACAAATCATTCAGCGCCACCCGCATGCCCGCCTTCGCCAACCCGCGCGCGGTTTCGCGCCCGGTTTCGGACCCAGCACCAATAATTAGCGCAGCCTTCATTTGCCTGTCATTCCGAGGGAGCGAAGGGAGGCGCCGTCCTGAGCGAACTGCGAGCGAAGAGAGCAGCAGCGAACGGAAATCCCTTAGGGCATTGCAATCATCCCACGATTGCGCAATTTCATCTCAACACTATCTCGCCGCTTGCAAGAAACCAATGTCAAAATCACAAATCAGAAATCAACAATCAGAAACTTGTCCCGAGCGAGCTGCGCAGCAGCGACGAGGGATCAGAAATGTATTTTTTTACCTTCTCACCGCTCCTCCACCAATTGCCACTCCTCAATCATGGCCTCTCCCTCACAAACCGGTATCTCCTCGGGGTTCTCGCCATGGTTCAACCGCAAACCGAAATACGGCGATGGGTCATACGTGTTGCGAATACTCAACTCATTCAAAAACTCGCCCTCGCCGTCATCCTTCACGATCGAAAAATGCAAGTGCAAACCAGTCGGGTTCGAAGGATTTCCGGAATAATTCCCCATGAACCCAAGGAACGTCCCGGCTTCCACCTCAACCTCATACGTCCCCGGCGGGAACTCCTCCGAAATAAAACTGTCGCCGTTCACATCTGCAAGATGTGTGTAATACGCCCAGATCTGTCGCCCGGGACGCAGCGGATCGCTGGGGATGCGAATGATCACTGTCGAAAGCCATTCGGGCAGCCGCGTCAGGAAACCCGGATACGCTGCATAAATCGGCGTCACTCCGGGCTCCGTCCCCGCAAAAATGTCCAGCCCCGTGTGCTGGTGCCCGATGTGATACGACTGGTCCCACAGCCCCAGGATCACGCCGCGCGTCGGGAACGCGAAAGGGGCGTCGCCGCAGCGCGCCCCGGGCTGAATGGCGTAACGCGCAAACGTCTCCGGGTTCGTGCGCAGTTCCGTGAACCGCGCCCAGCGCCCGGACGGGCGATACTGCACCGTATACAAGTAATACGCCGCCGCAAAAAGCGCAACGACGACAGCGCCGATCACCATGATCAACCCCAAATTATTCCTCGGCCTCTTCAGCGAGATCGCATTGGTGCGGCTCATGCGCGGTCGGTAGGAGGTGCTTCCTGCGTTTCGCTTTGGCGCTGGAAGCGGGCGAGGTCGTCCTGCAAATGGTCGGCCAGCAGCAGCGTTACCTTGCCGCCAGTCAACTCCTGCAGCAGTTGCCCGGCGCTCTGCCCCTGCAGCGACGCCATGGCCTCCGTCGCCGATTTCAGTGAATCGAAAAATAATTCATGGATCATATGGCTGGGAAAATTGCCAGCTAAAACGCGGTCCACGCGGCTGGTCACCTCGCGGCGCAGCCCCGGCATGCGCTCGAATTCAGTCAATAGTGTCGGCCACTTGCGATCGAACTCCGCTGAATCTACCTGGGGCTCAATGAGGATGACTAGCTTGTACATGGAGTGGGGAATTATAGCCGCCGTGGTTTCTGTAGGGACGGGTTTCCAGACCCGTCCGCTCGCCGCAGGCGAGGATATTATCGACATGGGACCGGGACGCGATCTCCATGAGGCTCTTGAAAGTGCGCTTCACTTACGCTCAGCGTGACACAAAAGCGATCTTGTCATCCTGACCCTGAGCGGACGAAGGGGAAGGAGTTTCATAGTGACTCAGCATTTTAGATATCATCGAAGAAACCAAGCGCCAAATCGCCGTATGGGCGAAGCCCTGTCCCGAGCAAAGTTGAGGGAATGCTTCGCCCGCCTCTCGCGAAATGAATCATCGTGCACGGAAAAAGAATACAGCCCCTTTTCCTTATAGTAAACCAAGGAAAGCAATCCTCTACTCCCAGATCGAACTCGCCTATCGCTGGAAGCGCGCCAACCATTCGCGTATGGTAAACTACGCGCTTTCAAGAAAGCCCATGGAAGAAAAAATTACCATCATCGAAGGACCCTCCCCAACATTTGAACTCGTCGACGACGGCTGGTCCACCGGCGTCATGGAAGGCCCCTCGCTCTACGGCGTTGCCGTCACCCAATTGCGAACCTTCAATGGCGGCGAACTCGTCGAGCGCTGCTACCGGGCCTGGAGCCAAAAACTGCCCATCCATCTCGAGTACCGCGACGAAGAGGGCAACACCAAGAACGCAGTCATCGTCGCCGCCCGCAACACCGAATCGGATGAGGGCGAAGTGCTCATGCTCTGGGTGCGCCTCCCCGATGCCGAGATCGAACTCGCCATCGGCTACGAAGACGATGAGGGCGACGACCCCGGTCCCGACCCTGAGGCGCCGGCGTAGGGACTCACCCTGCTTGGCTTACAGCGTCGCCTGAACTGCATCGCCTCTCTCCCGGGACTGCGAGAGGGATGTCGAAACCGCATCAGATTACTATCCCCAGTACATTAGGATAGATACTTATCCCAATGTACATGGGGATTGTGTTTTTCTGGAGGAAAGCATGCCTGAAGAAATGATTCGACGAGAATTAAAAGAGGGTGTCTTCGCGCTCACCCTGGATCGACCCAAGGCGAACGCCTTCAATTCCGAAATGGTTGCTGAATTCCAATCGCTGCTCAAAGAGGCCAAACGTGATGCAAACATCCGCGTCGTCCTTTTGAAAGCCAATGGCAAACTGTTCAGCGCCGGGCAGGACGTTACCGAATTCGGTGGCGATGGACACGTTTCATTCCGTAAACACCTGCAAAAGAACTACAACCCGCTCATCCTGCAAATGCGCCAGCTGGAAAAACCCATCCTCGCTGCCATTCAGGGCGCCACAGCCGGCGCTGCGCTGGGCATCGCGCTGGCCTGCGATCTGCGCATCGCTTCCGTGGAGGCGCGCTTCGTGGTCGGTTTTGGCGGCATTGGGCTGGCACTGGATTCAGCTGTCTCCCTCATGCTCCCCAAACTGATCGGCCTGGGCCGCGCCACACACGCCACTTTCTTCAACGAACTGATCACCGCCGAACAGGCGCTGGAACGGGGCTTGGTCAACGCCGTCGTCCCCGCGGAAGACCTGGAGAAAACCGCCTGGGATTGGGCGAACAAGCTTGCCAACGGCCCCGTGAACGCCATGGGCCTCGCAAAGCGCGATTTCAATAAAGCAATTTTGCCGAATTTAGAAGAAGTTCTGGATTATGAAGCTCACAATCAGGAGATCGCTGGGCTCGGCGCGGATCACAAAGAAGGACTTGCTGCCTTTTTGGAAAAACGCGGGCCGAACTACAGAAAATAGCTAGCGAATGAAACCCCAGAACGCCAGCGCCAAAAAGATCGCTCCCACAACGAAGCTGGCGTAATAAATGCGTTCAGACGGCGTATTGTTCTTGAGTTCTAGCTCCGCCTCATTGCCTTCAATGGCGTAGCTCGGCGAGGCGATCCCGGAGAACACCAGGCCGCCCAGCAGCCCGCCAAAGTGGCCCCAGTTGTCGATACCTGGGGAAAGGCCGATGATCAGATTGATCACGGCGATGTTGATGATGCTGCGCAGCGCAGCCCGCGCCCGGCGCCCGAAGACCTTCTGGTTGCGGTACGCGAAGACTCCTTGCGCCGCCAGCAACCCGAACACCGCAGTCGATGCCCCCAGCGAGGGCGCATCCGTCATCAGGAAAGAGAGCACCACGCCGGCAAACCCGCTCAGCAAATAGAGTGCTAGGAACGAGAGGTGCCCGAAATGCTGTTCAAGTTCGGGACCCAGTATGAAGAGCGCATACATATTGAAGCCGACGTGCAGCAGCGACGCATGCAGAAGAATGGGGGTGATCAGTCGCCACCACTGGCCCGCGATGATCAACTCGTTCACTTTCATTCCGTAGCATGCAGGCAGATCGCGAGTTGCAAGGTAGGGGCACCGCAAAGTAGTCAATGGGCCCAACGAACCCTGAAATCCAAGGAACGAGCCAAAGCTGCTTAGGCTCTGCAGGATGTACACAAAGATTGTGATTAGCAGAATGGCATACACAACATACGGCGTTCGCCGAGGTAGGCGAACGAATTGCCGCACGGGCGGTGACGCAGTAGGAATTTCGCTTGAGGATTGCGTGGCCGCTGCGAGCGGCGGAACGCCGCTCACAGAGTCACCTTGCGTGGTTCGACGCGATGATGTTCCGCGGCGATGATGGCGGCGATGGTGTCCACAGTCTGGTCCAGCTCGTTATCGCGGTTCACCACGATGTAATCGAATTCGTGGATGCGTTTGAATTCCTGTCGGGCGGTGGCAATGCGCAACTTAAGGTCTTCGGCGTCTTCCGTTTTGCGTTTCTTGAGGCGCTCGACGAGTTCTTCTTCGCTGGATGTGGTGAGAAAGATCAAGAT
>JBOGUK010000064.1:0-4743 GCA_050695915.1 Anaerolineales bacterium | reverse complement strand
GCATTAATCTATAATTTTTGACGGAGGAACTCATGATCGCCGACAAACCCATACAGAAGGTTTCTATTTGGACGGGGGTGCTTTTAGGGGCATTTAGTAGTTTTGCGCTTATTGGGCTGCTTGCCTTTGGGGACAGCGCGTTTGGTTATCCGTTCGTTCCATTTGACATTTTCGACTGGATGTCGCGCACGCTGCCGGGAGGGCTGATCGCCTTCGTGATCCGCACGATGGTGATGGTGATCGAGTTCATGCAGGGGCTTTTCCCCATCGGAGACACATCCACCGTAGCCAAGCTGGCGGAGCAAACCATTGCGATCGTGCAGCTGATCGGCGGCGGCGCCGTCTTCGGTGCCATTTTGGCGTGGATTGCAAACACCAAACCAAGAAGTTTGGTGTTCGCCGGAATTATCGGCGGGCTCGTTTTATTGACCATTACGCTTGCAATTGAGGCCGCCCTGGGCAGTGGCGGCGGGGCCGCGTGGCTGGCGATCCTGTTCGTGGCCTGGGGTTGGGGATTGGCGCGCTTGATCGAACGAGTTTCCGAAGCGCCAGACCAGCGCACCGCGGAGCAACTTTCACGCAGGCAGTTCCTCACGGTGAGCGGCGCGGGCCTCACCGCGGCAGCGCTTGGCGCCTGGGGATTCAGCCGCCTCTTTGGCGAGCAGGCGCCGCCCAGCGCAAGCGATGGCGGTGCGCAACCTGTGAGCCCGGATGACCCGTTCGGCGCATCGCTCACATCAGGCCCGGCGGCATCGCCTTCACCCGACGAGTTGGCGGCGCGCGCCGCATCAGTGCAAGGCACGCGGCCGGAGCTGACCGCCAACGAAGATTTTTATCGCATCGACATCAACACGCGTGCGCCGGAGGTGGACGGCGAAGCCTGGCGCTTGCACGTCAACGGACTGGTGGAGCGGCCGCTGGACCTAACGCTCGATGAAATCCGCGCCATGCCATCGCAAACTCAGATCCTTACGATGCAATGCATCTCCAACAACATCGGCGGCGACCTGACGAGCTCATCACGCTGGACGGGCGTGCGTTTCAAGGACTTATTGGACGAAGCCGGCATCCAGCCGTCAGCGGCCGGCGCCCATATTACGTCGACGGATGGTTTTTACGAATTCGTGGTGATGGACGACATACTGGATGAGCGCACCCTGCTGGTATACGACATGAACGGCGTGCCGCTGCCGCCTGAGCACGGGTTTCCGCTGCGCATTTACATTCCAGATCGCTACGGGATGAAACAACCCAAATGGATCGAAAATATCGAACTGATAGACGGAGAAAGAAGAGGATATTGGGTGGAACGCGGCTGGAGCAAGGAGGCGCGCCCGCAAACCGTGTCTGTGGTGGACACTGTGGCGGTGAATCCGGACACAGGAATGGCCATCACTGGAGGCATCGCCTGGGCCGGCGGACGCGGCATCAGCAAGGTCGAGGTGCAGGTTGACAGCAACGGATGGAACGAAGCCGAGCTGATTGCGCCGCCGCTGAGCCCGCTGAACTGGATGCTGTGGCGCTATGAATGGCCGCACGAGGCCGAACGGCACACGGTGGAAGTGCGCGCTTATGATGCCAACGGCCTGATCCAGGACCCCGAGCGGCGATCCACGCGTCCGGATGGCGCGACGGGGATCCACTCGGTGACGGTGAATCTTTAGTTACTTGGTTACTTGGTTAGCTGTCGTAAAGGTCTTTATGCGGCCGGGAGGAATTGCTCGGCCAGGCTGCGCAACTGCTCGTAACCGATCGGCTTAATGAGGATCTGATCGGCCACGGGGCGCAGGTTTTTGGCAGCCGAACGTCCCCGGTGGCGATGATGACGCGGGTGTGCCAGAGGCGCTGCTGCCCGCGGATCTGGCGCAGCAAAACGCCGCCGGACATGGTGGGCATGAGCAAGTCGATCACGATCAGGTCGGGCGTGGTGAAGACAAGCTGAGCCTGGGCGCGGTGACCGTTTTCCAGCACGTCGGCCTGATAGCCGGCGTCCTGCAGGGCGCGCTGGAACAACTCCGCGACGAGCGGGTCATCTTCGACGACTAGGGCGTAAGGAAGTGCCATTGCGTGTGTACTGAGTCAACACCGAATTCGGAGATAAGGTTCACTGAGGTGGGAGACGTTGGTACTAGTTTGTTTTTAACCCAAACACCCTGGAGGTCCTTCCCAACACCTTTAAGGCCATTTGTTATCCTTAATGGATTCCTCGCTCCGCTCGGAATGACGGTCGAGAACATTTCGTTTGACTAATCAAAGCGGCGTATGGTATGATGCGCGCCGCCCTTGCACCAGTTGTAATGGCAAGAATTTGCCAATAGGAGAAGAATCAGATCAGTACATCCGAATACCGGGTAAATAGAGCCATTCGCGCCAGGGAAGTCCGTTTGATCGATGGGGACGGAGAAAACCGAGGCGTGGTCCCAATCGAAGAAGCGTTAAAGATTGCCGAGCAGGCCCATTTGGACCTGGTCGAGGTGGCGCCAAACTCAAAGCCACCTGTTTGCCGGGTAGTTAATTTCGGCAAATTCACATACGAACGCACGAAGAAGGAACGCGAGGCGCGCAAGGCCCAGAAAAAGGTCGAGGTCAAAGAGATCCGCCTGCGCCCCAAGACCACCGAGCACCACCGCGGATTCAAGGTGAAAGCGGCCAGGGGCTGGTTGAATGAGGGCAAGAAGGTCAAAGTACGCATCCGCTTCCGCGGACGCGAACGAGATTTTCCCGAGATCGCTTTGGAGGACCTCAAAGAGATCGCGGCCGAGCTGCAAGATATTTCAATGATCGAAGTGGCGCCGGAGTACGAGGGACGCACGCTGTTGATGGTGCTGGCGCCGAACGACGGCACAGCAGCGCCGGCGAAGACGGAAGCAAGTAAGAAGGAAGAGCCCGCCGCCTAAAAGGCGACCGGTTGAGTAGGAGTTTTTTGTGGGCGTAAAGAAATACAAACTGAAAACGCATAAAGCCACCGCCAAGCGGTTTCGCCTGACAGGAACCGGCAAGCTGGTGCGCACGAAAGGCGGCAAGAGCCACTTCCGCCGCCGCACGGCGGCGCGCACAAAGGCGCTCTTTACGGAAATGATCCCCGTTAAGGGGAAGGGTTTCCAGAAACGCATCCGCCGACTGGCCCCATATATGAGCAAGTACAAAGCTAATCCGAACGCGCATACGGCGAAGTAAGAGGAAGCATGGCAAGAGTAAAAACCGGCGTGACCCGCCGCAAACGACACAAGAAAGTCCTGAAGACCACCAAAGGCCAGTTCGGCACGCGTTCGAAACTGTACAAGCGAGCCAGTGAAGCCCGGCTGAAGAGCCTGGCGTACGCCTACCGCGACCGGCGCAACCGCAAGCGCGATCTGCGCGGCCTGTGGATTGCGCGCATCAACGCCGCGGCGCGACTGAACGGCACGAGCTACAGCCAGCTGATGAACGGTTTCAAGAAGGCGAATATCGCCATCAATCGCAAGATGCTGGCGGAGCTTGCGGTAAGGGATCCCAACGCGTTCAAGGCGCTGGCGGAGCAAGCGAAGGCTGCGTGAGGAACCTATTAGCTGAGAGCTAATAGCCGGTAGACAAGTGGACAAGTAGAAAGAGGATGCCGAATCGCCATCCTCTTTTTGTTGAAGGCAATTGGGTACCTAAACCTGGAATTGGCCGTCTTTGTAAAAAAGGTCGCCGTCGACGCGGATTTCACTGTCCTTGCGCATGTCACAGATCATGTCCCAATGGACTGAAGACTGGTTTTTGCCACCACATTCGGGAATAGCGGCGCCGACGGCCATGTGGATGGTGCCGCCGATCTTCTCATCGTACAGGATGCTCTTAGTGAAGCGATCGATGCCATAGTTGGTGCCGATGCCGAGTTCGCCGATCACGCTGGCGCCGTCATCGGTGGCGAGGGTCGTCTTCAAAAATTCTTCGTTCTTCTGCGCGCTGGATTTCACGACGCGGCCGTCTTTGAACTCGAGGCGGACGCCGTCCACCTCGCGGCCGATATGGATTGCCGGAAATGAATATTCCACCCAGCCATTCAAGGAATCTTCAACAGGGCTGGTGAAGATCTCCGAGCCTGGCATGTTGTGCGTAGCCGTCGAGTTAATGAAAGTACGACCCTCGATGGACATGCTGACGTCTATCGTAGGACTTTTCAATTCTAATTTTTTCTTGCCCTTGAGCCACTGCACCAAGCGTTCCTGATCTTTTTCGATCTGGTTCCACCTGGCGACCGGGTCATCCTGGTCCGCGAAGGTGGCTTTGTACACGAAGTCCTCGTAGTCGCTCAGGCTCATGTCTGCATCCTGGGCAAACGCGTTGCAGGGGTAATTGGTTAGCGTCCAGCGCAGTTTGCCTGACGAACTACGGTTCATGTAGGCCGTCATGATGTCCTTGCGCGCGGCGCTGCGGCTCTGCATGCGGGCAGGGTCAACGCCGTTCAGATGGCGAGTATTCTCCTGTGAATTAATGCTGATGAAAACATCCGCGTCTTCAAAAGGAATGCGATCGTATGGCGAAAGGTGTTTAAGTTGATCGTCATTGCTCTCTGTGTAAAGGATCTCGGCCGTTTTTTCGCTGCCCATTTGCATATTGACATATCCACCCGCGCGAATCGCATATCGGTAGACTTCGACAGCTAACGGTTCTGAAGTGGGGGTGGCGAAAATGATCACCCAATCCTTGGGCTTTACTTTCACCGAGTATTCGACCAAGGTTTTGGCTAGTTTTTGAACGCGCGGATCGGTCATTGGT
>JBOGUK010000063.1:0-18632 GCA_050695915.1 Anaerolineales bacterium | reverse complement strand
GTCCTGACACTGACCCCGAGCATTGGTGAGGGGAAAGCGGAAGGATCTAAGACTTGTCCGCCTGCCGGAACGGGGATCTCCCCTGGCGTACAACAATTCAACCTGGGGGCTAGGCTCACCCTGGCAGGAAGTAAATCACCCTGGGGAGGGAGAAAAAACAGGCACATAACTTGCTACCTAGGAAGTGGCGCCCTGCCATCAATAGGGCCCAAACTATGACCTACGCAAGACTGCTGCACGACTTTCAATGGATGGGCTACAAGTCCCGTACCGTGACGCCGGGCTGGCCCGGGCTGCCCTCCACGCCGGAAACAGTGCCTTTTTTCAGAGCGCCAGGCGGCGGCAAGGACGATGTTCCCCTGGATCACCGCTGGGAGGAATACCTGCGCGCACTGAATTCATCCCGGGCCTTCAAATTCATCATGTCCCCACCCGCGGGCTGGTTCAACCGCAACGAGAATGCCGATTCGCTCGGCTTTGCGGGCAACGTGGTGGAAGTCCTGGATATCATCAACAAATCAGCCAGGATCAAAACCTACAACTTCAACAACAAACCGCCGGAACCCGATAACTGGAATTTCCAGAAGCACCCCGAACTGGTGCACAAGTTCACGGTGATCACCCAGAATGGCGGAGTGACCAATCCAGCCGAAGGGATCGACGTTTACATATTCGTCATTGGCCGGGGTGACCTTTACGTGCCGCTCTCCAGGCTCGAACTGTTCCCGAAGCTGCCGCTGGATATCAGCGTGCACCCGAGCATTTTGCTCGGGCTCGAGATAAGAGAGGCGCCAGAGCCGGGCAGCAAAGTTCTCGGCAAGCTGGCGCCGGCCAAAAAAACCAGGATTCACGAATACGCTCCCCGCGGCACGAACGTTTGGGGGCGCATCGACGAGGGCTGGGTATCTCTTTGTTGGTACCCGAGGCCGGAAATGAAAAGACCGAAATATTACACATCCTGGGAAATGGAAACCGTTCCGCCGGTTCCACCTGTCAAATGAAAAGAATGGGGGTTATCCAATGACGATCTTACAAGGCAAGGGGATGTACCTGTGGCGCATCAAGAATGCCGAAGGCGGCAATCCGCACCAGATCGCGCAAACTGCGCGCGAGGCAGGGCTTACCCACGTGCTGATCAAGGTGGCCGATGGGCGCGGTTCGTACAACACCTACAAGGTCCAGAACGGGAAGGAATATTTCAACGCGCCGGACGGGGCAGATCATGTCCCTGCGTTGGTTGCCGCGCTCAGGGCGCGCGGCATTTCCCCGTGGGGCTGGCAATATATCTACGGGCACTATCCAACCATCGAAGCGCGCAAAGCCATCCAGCGCGTGAAGCAGTTCAATCTGGATGGATTCGTGGTGAACGCCGAGATCGAATTCGAGCAGGGCGGCATGGCCACCCCTGCGCGCACCTACATGCGCGAGCTGCGCGCCGGGCTTCCAAACACCCCGATCGCGCTCAGCAGCTATCGCTTCCCGAACGTCCACCGTGCCTTCCCCTGGGAAACCTTTCTGGAGTATTGCGATTTAAACATGCCGCAGGTCTACTGGGTGCGCGCCAACAACCCGGCTGCCCAATTTCTCAAATCCCTCCATGAATTCCAGAGCTTGAGAATTTGGCGCACAGTGTTCCCCACGGGGGCGGCCTACGGCGAGCACGGTTGGCGTGCCACTCCCGAACAGGTCACCTCATTTCTGCATGCCGTCCAGGATAATGGACTGGCTGGCTGCAATTTTTGGGAATGGTCCTTCGCGCGCCAAAAGGAATCCGCGCTCTGGGACCGGGTAAAAGTGTTCCCTTGGGCAGTGAGGCCTGCTCAGGAAGATATCGCCATCCGCTACCTGGACGCGTTGAACTCGAATAATCCCGTTCGGGTCACCGCGCTGTATAGCCGGGCCGGTGTGCATGTTAGCGCACAACGCAGCGTTCAAGGCCCCGGCGGCATCCTCGAATGGTACAACACACTCTTCAAGGAGACTCTGCCCAACGCGCGGTTCACCATCACCGGACACTCACAAACAGATAACATCAAGACTCTAACCTGGACCGCAGAATCGAGCACTGGGCGCGTGTTGGATGGTAAAGATTCATTGGGGGTAAAAGATGATCAGATTGCCTACCACTACACCTTCTTCACGATCCAACCGAACTGAGAAAACGCACTTACTAAAAGATTTTCTCTTTCCCCACACACTTTTGTCATCCCGAGCCGCCAGGACATATGTAGCTGCTCGACTGAGCAGCTACATAGTTCCTGGCGAGTGCGAGGGATCCCTGACGATCAACACATTGCGCAGCCGATGCAGGAACAAAGTCACCCTTGCCAACTGTATAATTCGTCGCTGCCTCTCAGTGGGTTCGTCAACCAATTCCCTCTTTCCGTCGTCCCTCCTCGCGCTAGCGCTCTCATTGAACGCGTGCGCCGCCCAGGAAGCTGTTGGCCAGTATGCTGATGAACCGCATGAACCTGCGTCAGCCGAGGCAACCGCCACCCCATTCTTGCAAGATCCCCCTAACCCGACGTATTCCCCCGGCCCTGAGACTTTCCAGAGCAGCATCCTGCGCCCCGGAATCGAACCGGTCGCCTACATCGCGGACAGCTGCGCGTATCTCGAAATGCGTTGGGACCCGCAGAACAGCAAACCTGGCACTGTGGTGGCGCCTATCATGTTCCACGGCATCGTGAAGGGCAATGGGCAACCCACTCAGGCGCAGGACATCAACTTCGAAACCTTCGAACAGATCATTGCTCTAGCGGAGGATTTAGGGTTCGAAACCATCACCACGGATGAACTCGTCGGTTTCCTCACCGAGAACGCCAAAATCCCGCCGCGTTCAATGATCTTGATCCTGGATGACCGCCGCCCGGGAACCGCAGAGGATTATTTTCTACCGGTGAACGAGCGCAATGATTGGACAACGACCCTGGCCTGGATCGCGCAGGCGGATACCGAACAGCGCAAAGGCCGTTTACCGGGCGAAAGCCTGTGGGATTGGATCGAGCGCATTTACGCAACCGGCTATTTTGATGTGCAATCTCACGGTCTCAACCACAGACTTTATTTGGTAGAAGGACTTCCCGAAGAAGTCGTTCGCGAGGAAATTGCCGGCTCAATCCTCGTTTTGGAAGAGCACTTTGGCCAGCGACCGATTGCCTACATCTGGCCTGGAGGCGACTACACTTTCCTCGGCATTCAAGTAGCCAGGGAAGCAGGTTTCAAGCTTGGGTTTACTGTGCAGTCACGCGGTCCGATTCTTTTCAATTGGATCCCGCAGGGGGAAAAGGAACTCGCTCATAACGACCCGCTGATGCTTCTCCCACGCTTTTGGTCCTCGGCTGCATTGCGCAACCTCGAACAGACCACGCAGATAGGGGATGACGCGGCAGAATTTGCGAAGCAAAATTACGCTGCGGAGGCAAATTGGTACTCGACATATTGCGGGGGCCGGTTGCCGCCTCTGGAGGATGTCCTTAAATAAAAAGCAGCCCGCGAATGCGGGCTGCTTGAGGTTATTGGTTATTCCTCGGGCAATGGCTCTATCGGCATTTCGGGAAGCATCCCGGAGCCATCGGCCCCGATAGGCGCTGGCGCTAGTTCCTCGACGCGCGGTTCCGGCGGCGGGAGCAAGTGTGCATTGGCTTTGTGACCAGTCCCGGCAGGGATCAGCTTGCCGAGGATCACGTTCTCCTTCAAGCCGCCAAGAGGATCTTCGTGCCCGCCGATCGCCGCGCCGGCCAGCACTTTGATCGTGTGCTGGAAAGAAGCCGCCGACAGGAACGAATCCGTGCTGAGCGAGGCCTTGGTAATGCCAAGCATCACTTCCACGAACTTGCCAGGCTCCTTGCCTTCTGCATGGAGCTCTTCGTTCTTCTTGCGGATATCCAGGCGATTGACATAATCGCCAGGAAGATAACCGGTGTCGCCGGGGCGGGTAACCTGCACTTTGGACATCATCTTGCGGATGATCACTTCAAAGTGCTTATCGTGAATGTTCTGGCCTTGCGAGCGATACACTTGCTGCACTTCGGTGAGCAAGTACATGTAGGCGGCCTCGCGCCCCTGAATGCGAAGGATGGAGTGCGGGTTCAACGAGCCTTCAGTGAGCGCCTGCCCGGCCTCCACCTTGTCGCCATTGCGGATGAGCATACGCGTAGTGTTAGGGACTTCATACTCAACGGCATCTTTTTGCTCGTAGGAAACAAAGACCGTACGATCCTCGATGCGTACTTTGCCAGCGTTTTCAGCCTTGATTTGGTTGCCCTTCAATGAAGCCAGCACGTCGCCCGGTTTTACCTTGCCGCCATCTTCAACGGCCAGACGATAGCCCTTAGGCAATTCGTATTCATCGTGCACCATCTCGCTGTGCAGGATGCGGATCACGCGCAGGTCGCTGAAGCGCTCTGATTGGGCCACTTCAATTGTGCCTGCCAACTCAGCAACCACAGCTTCACCTTTAGGCTGCCGGCGCGCCTCGAAAAGCTCTTCCACGCGGGGTAGACCCGTGGTGATGTCCGATTCGGCTGCCACGCCGCCCGTGTGGAACGTGCGCAGAGTCAGCTGCGTACCGGGTTCGCCGATGGACTGAGCAGCGACGATACCAATGGCCGCGCCCATGGCGACCAGGCGACCTCGTCCGAGGTCCATGCCGTAACACTTGATGCAGATGCCCGACATACTTTCGCAGGTCAGGGGGGAGTAGACGTACACGTCACTCACCTCGGCCTTCACGATCTTGCGCTGCTGGTCGTGATCAATGAGCTCGCCGCGCTCCACGAGAACCTCGCCTGTTTGCGGGTCGACGATATTGTGAGCGGCAACACGGCCGAAGATGCGGCTGCCCAGTGATTGGTCAGCAACATCGTCGGAACTGCGGATCCAGATGCCTTCTTCTGTCCCGCAGTCTTCCACCGTGGTGATCACATCTTGAGCCACGTCAACGAGACGGCGGGTCAGGTAACCAGCGTCTGCGGTGCGCAGCGCGGTATCGGCAAGACCCTTACGGGAACCGTGAGTGGAGATGAAGTATTCAAGGGTGGTTAGCCCCTCGCGGAAATTCGAGCGGATTGGCAGCGGGATAATGCGACCCGAAGGATCTGCCATCATGCCGCGCATGCCCGCTAGCTGCGAGATCGAGCTGAAGCCACCTTTGGTGGCGCCGGAATTGGCCATGGTTGAAAGATTGCCTACCGGGTCCATGTAGCTGCGCACTGCCTCCGCAACCTTGTTTGTGGTTTCCTGCCAGATCTCAATGATGCGTTCGTTCTGCTCCTGCTCCGTGAGCAGGCCGCGACGGAAGTCTTCCTCGACAGCTTCCTCGCGTTCCATGGCCGAGGAAACAATTTCGGTTTTCTCGGGTGGAATGGTGATATCCGAGATGGCGATCGTGGTTCCGGAGCGAGTGGCGAATTTGAAGCCGACATCCTTAATGCGGTCAGCGATAGCCGTGGTGCGGGCCTCGTCTCCTGTCACTTCAAGCATTTCGGCGACCAGATCCTTAATTGCACCTTTGTCCATTGTGGTATTCACGAATTGGATTTCGGGTTCCAGTTCGAGGTTAAGGATCACACGACCAACGGTCGTTTCGATAAAGCGTGCCTCGGCTTCCTTCAGGCGGTTTTGGTTGTCGTCATACCAGGTTGTCACTCGCAGGCGGATAGGCGTGTGTACCTGAACCTGACCTAGGTGATAAGCCATCTCAACCTCGGCCATGTCCGCAAAGGCACGAGGGGTTTGTGAGCCGTTTCCAGCTTTGGGGGGCATAGTCAGATAAAACACGCCAAGGACCATGTCTTTGGAAGGCCCGATGATCGGCTCGCCATCCGCGGGCTTGAGCAGATTGCGGGTGGAAAGCATCAGTTCGCGCGCTTCCCAAACTGCCTTGCGAGAAAGCGGCACGTGTACAGCCATCTGATCGCCATCGAAGTCAGCGTTAAAAGCTGTGGTTACCAGCGGGTGCAACTGAATTGCGCTGCCTTCAATGAGGACAGGTTCGAAAGCCTGAATACCCAGGCGGTGCAAAGTAGGCGCGCGGTTCAGAAGCACTGGACGATCCTTGATCACCTCTTCGAGCACTTCCCAGACTTCCGGACGATTGCGATCAATAATTCGTTTGGCACCCTTGACGTTAGCAGCATAATTGGCAGACACCAAGCGAGATATGACAAACGGCTTGTATAACTCGAGCGCCATGCTCTTGGGCAAACCGCATTGGTAGAGTTTGAGTTGCGGGCCAACCACGATGACCGAGCGGCCGGAATAATCGACGCGCTTGCCCAGCAGGTTGCGGCGGAAACGACCCTTCTTGCCCTTCAACAGGTCGCTGAGCGACTTCAGTTCGCGGCGGCCGCGGCGCGAAAGCGCCTTGCCGCGCTGCGAATTGTCGATCAGTGAGTCGACAGCCTCCTGAAGCATGCGCTTTTCGTTGCGCACGATCACATCGGGCGCACCGAGTTCCAACAATCGCTTCAAGCGATTGTTGCGGTTGATTACGCGGCGATATAAGTCATTGAGATCCGAGGTGGCAAAGCGGCCGCCATCCAACTGAACCATCGGCCGCAGATCCGGCGGGATCACGGGTAGGACGGTGAGAACCATCCATTCGGGCCGATTTCCAGAGCGCCGGAACGCTTCCACGACGCGTAAGCGGTTGGTGGCCTTGCGACGGCGCTGCTTGCTGCGCGAGGTGCGCAGCTCATGCCATAACTCTTCGGAGAGCTTGTTCAGATCCAGTCGTTCAAGAATATCGTAAAAGGCTTCTGCGCCCATATCCGCGCGAAACACCTGGCCCCAGCGCTGGCGCAGTTCGCGGTAACGGTTCTCGCCCATGAACGTCATGGGCTTGAGGTGTTGCAATTCATCACGCAAGCGCAGCATATCTTCATTGGGGGTGCCCACTTTTTCACCCAACGAATCGCGCAGTTGACTCATGGCCATTTCGCTTTCCGCTTTTGTGCTGGCGCGTTCCACTGCAAGTCGTTCCAATTCGGCTTGCTTACTGGCGTTGGCTTCCTTTTCCAGTTCCTCGAGATACTTCTTGACTACCTTCTGGATCGCCGAGATATGTTTGTTGGCAACCGTTTCCCCCGCCTTCACGATATGTGCTTTCGTGGCACTGAAAGTTACGGCCGCGCGGACGGCTTTGCCTAACTGATCTTGCAGTTTCGCCTCAAGCTTTTGGCCTTCTTTAATGATTGGTTCGATTTCATCAGCCAACTCTTCGTCGTAACGCTTTTCGATGGCTTTGGCGCGCTTATCGAGTTCGGCCAAGGTTTCGTCGCGCCCTTTTTTGATTTCAGCGATGCGTGCGTTGATTTCAGCGGCGTGCTCCTTTTCTGCAGCACCGATCTCGTCATCCAGGCGCGCCAAGGCCTTGTCGCGCGCGTCTTCATCAACATAGGTGACAACGTATTGCGCGAAGTAAAGTACGCGGTCCAGATTGCGGCGAGAAATATCCAGAAGGAGGCCCAGATAGGAAGGGACTCTACGCGTATACCAGACGTGGGCAACGGGTGCGGCCAGCGAGATATGACCCATGCGCTCGCGGCGCACTGAAGAACGCGTGACTTCCACGCCACACTTGTCACAAACAATTCCTTTGTAGCGAATGTTCTTGTATTTCCCACAATAACACTGCCAATCGCGCGTGGGACCAAAGATGGCCTCGTCGAACAAGCCATCCTTTTCCGGGCGCAAGCGGCGATAGTTAATGGTCTCTGGCTTGAGCACTTCGCCATAAGACCAACTTCGAATTGTCTGGGGCGAGGCCAAACTAATGCGTAACGCGCGCAGTCCCTTTGATTCCATCTAATCAGCCTCCTGAAGAAAACGATGAAGCAGGCGAACTACTGCTGCTTGCTGGCCTCGGGGACGCCAGCAAAACCTACACCAGACCCTGCTAAAGTTTTGAAATTCGAACAAACGTGCTAAGTAACAACCAAGCAAAAACCAGCGCATAAGATCTCATTCTCAGCGCTGATTGCGCCTAGCGGCTTATTCGATTCATTCAAGGGAAATTATACCTATGCGAAATAAAGTGTCAAGCTAATAGGGATTTTGCGGCCATTTGGATCGCTAATCAGACTGTTTTTGGGGCATTTCGCAAATGAAATTGCTCCCCAGACCGAGCTCACTTTCCACCCAAACGCGTCCCTTGTGCCGTTCGACGATAGATTTGACAATGCCGAGCCCAAATGCTCGTTTGCCCGAAATCATCTGCCTGTCGAAGATAGCCGGCAGATCGACAGGAGCAATTCCCGCGCCGCGATCCCTAACCGAAACTTTGAAATTTTGGCCAGATTGGCTCAGTTCGACATCAACCGTTTCACCGCGTGGGCTGAATTTGATGGCATTATCGATCAAATTGTAGAAGGCCCGATGGAGAAGCATGCGGTCCGCTTCCACTACAACGTCGGCTGCTTCGGACTTAAAGACCACTTCGATCTTCTTCTGCAGTGCGCGGGTCTCAAAGTCGCGAATAATCTCCTCCAATAAACTCGAAATTGAAAATTTCTCGTAGCGCAGGCCCTCTCCCACCGCAATGCGCTCCGTGTCCAGAAGGTTAGAAACCATCTGAGAAATTCCTTCGATGTTCTGTTCGATCTTCTGCACGTAGGAAACCTGCTCTTCATTCAGGATTCCGACCATGCTTAACATACTCAGGTAGCCCGCGATGAGTTCCAAAGGATCGCGCAGATCGTGGCTTACCGTGGACATAAACTCAGCGCGCAATCTCTCTACATTCTTGAAAACACTGATATCCCGAAACATGTAAAGCCGTCCCAGCCGGTTATTCTTGTTCTGAATCGGAGTGACAGTGGTCTGATAAATCTTTCCATCAGCCATGGCCACTTCGATTGTTGAAGTTTCCGCGCCATTTTCAGTTCGCAATTGCAGGTTGATGAGTTGAGGCACCTGTTTGCCAATCGAAGCGCCTTTTTCGAGTCCAAATAAGCTCAATGCGGCCGGATTAGCTATCTGCAGCAATCCTCGTTCATCTGTGACCAATATTGCTTCCGGCGATGACGTCAGAACAGCCTCAGTACGTTCTCGAGCCAGTTTGGCATCCATGAAAAGACGCGCGTTATCAATAGCCAAGGCCGCCTGGGAGGCGAGTGCCTCAAGGTAGTCGGTGATTTCTTGTGAAAAGCTATTTGTGTCATCAAACGCCAGCCAAAGGGCTCCGAGGTTCTGCCCGTTTCGCTTCAGCGCAAACGCCGCGAGGGATCGCGGCAGATTTTTTTCTTGGCCCGATTTAAGACGCGCTCGCGCAGGATTAGTGATCAACACGCGATCCCGCTTACGGGTAAAGGCTAAAACTTCTTGATCAAGGGGTTTATATTTGTTGGTTGCCGAGCCTTTTCCAAAGCCAATTGGGGTCTCAGCAGTTTCGCGACCATCACTGAAAACTAGGCGGGCAGAAGAAGCGCCGCTTGCCAGGGCAGCTTCCAAAATGGGATCAATTTGCCCGCCCACCTCCAACGTGGACGCCACCCCCTGGCTTACCGCAAGCAGGCGTTGGAATTCCTCCATTCTCGATCTCAGTGAGCGTCGCATCTCCTCGAGCGCCTTGCCAAGCCTGCCAACCTCATCCGCCCCGGGGGCTTCGAGCGAAACCTGCAAATCCCCGCTGGCAATTCGTTTGGAATCGCCGATCAGTTTTTGCAGCGTTCCTGTCACCGAGCTCAAAGTGGATCTCAGGACTGCGTATGCGGCAATAGCCAGCAAAACGAGAATGCCAAGCAACGGAAGAGCCGTGTTCAAGGCAAGTTGCTGACTTAACCGTGCGGGCCATTGAGCCACAACCGCCCAGTTACTTCCCGTGGAAGGTTGATAATTCACCCACCTTCTCGCGCCATCGGGTCCGGTATCCGCATATAGCAGAGAAGTTCCGGAGGAGCGTCCGTTATAAGGGCGGAGCAGCGAATTCGCCGAGGGGGCGATCACGATACGGTTCGCATCATTTATCAACAAGCCCTGTCCACCAAGCTGGTTCACGCTTTCAAGGCTTTGCAGCATGGGCCGCGCGAAAGGATTCGATGCGAGATTCGTTCGACCCACAAGAACACCACGCACCTGCCCGCTCGCGTTGCGGACGGGAACCACGAAGGAAAGCTGAGCGGCCAGGCTGGAGGCATCCAGCGGTGGCACCGCCACATACTGGGAGATGCCCTGCAGCGCAAGCTGAATCGCTTCTAATTCCACACGATCCGCCTGCAAGCCTGCGAAATCCGGAACAGGGAAACCAGCGGTTGTATTGCCTGCCATATCCAAAAGGAAGAACTGCTCGAAATAGGGCACAGCGCCCAGATGAGCCTCCAAGACCGAAAGTGTTTCCGAGTTCGATACCTCAGTTAATCGCGGATCAGCGGCGAGCTGCAGGATAAGGTTTTGCCCTGTTGCCAGGAAGAAGGGCAAGCTTTCCGAAGCGATTTGGGCGCTACGACTCATCCGCTCATTAAGCAGTTCGCCCGCTGCGCGGTTCGAAGCCCACCAAGAAAAGCCGCCCAGGGAAATGAAAGCCAGCAAGACAATGGGGCCCAATGTGAACAACAAGCGACCCTCGATGCTTCTCTCTTGCGGGGCAGGCTGATCTGCAGCTTCAGGAGTAGTGAAAAGAACGGGGTAACGGGAACGCAACAGCACCAAAAATAGCGTTCCAACGAGCAATTGAATGGCCATTCCTACAGACGCAAAGAGCACGCGTGAAAGAACAAAATCCAAACTGGCTGGAACGTCGCTGCTGACCCAGAAAAACCCCAAAGCTATATACAGTAAGGGGTAGATGGTCGCGGCTGCTAAGGAGGCAATGATAGGCTTGCGAAGCCACGCGAAGAGGCGCGTGCTGTAGCGCTGCTGAAGCGCCAATATAAACAGGGCGGCGGTAAGCGCGACTTCATGCGGAGTGAATGGGCTGCGGGCATCCAGGAGGCCGATAAACAATCCGGAAAGCGCTGCCAACGCGATCCCGGGAATCGGTCCCAGTTTGGCAAATGCTAAAACCCACGGCAGTGCCGCAAAGACAGGCACGAGCGGGCCAAGGGCTAAACCGCCTAGATCTGGAATGGGCAAGGCGCCTGCATTTGGCAATCGAATGGTGAACACAAAAATAGAAATTGGAACCAGGGCAATAAGCCCCAGCAACCAGGGCAATGCATCCTTGCCGAATTGAGGGCGAGGCTGGGCTTTCCATGCCATGTAAACAATTAAAAAAAAGGTGAAAATCCAGACCAGCCACCCTACCACTCCCCTAGGTGCAAGAATCCCATAAACAGGGAGGAGCTCCAGAAATGTAAAGTCCATAATCATAGGCGCTACATTTTAGACCGCAGGGTCATTTTTTCCGATGGCACGGCACATGAGGATTTTTTTGGCAATGAACGTGCGAGGCTGCACAAGTCTCAAAAGCCGCAGAGAGCATCGCTCATCGATCAGAGTTTTGCGCGAACTGCTCCTGGCGTTGGTGAACCAGATCCACCACTCGCCTAAGCATCTCCTCGCGCTGGAAACCATCCGATGTCAGGATGATGGCATCCTTGGCTGGCTTGAGCGGTGCGACTTCGCGTTCGGAATCAATCTCATCCCGGGCCCTAAGGGACGCCAGCACCTCTTGGTAGGAAACCTGGTTGCGATCTTTCATTTCGGAGTGTCGCCTGCGGGCGCGCTCTTCCAGAGATGTGTCCAAGAAAATTTTCAAATCTGCATCCGGGAGGACAACCGTACCGATATCCCGGCCGGCCATAACTACACCGCCGCGCTGTCCGATGCGGCGCTGCTGTTCCAGAAGCGCGCTGCGCACTCCACGAAATGCCGAGACCTGTGAAACATTAGCGTCCACTTTGGGTCTTCGAATTTCCCAAGTCACGTCTTCGCCATCCAAAGTCACATCACACAATCTTCCATCGTCTCGGCTGGCCGGGCGGACATCAATAGGGATCTGCTTCGCCAGGTCGGTCAACGCGGCCTCGTTGTCGACAGGTATGCTGCCTCGCAATGCTGCAAGCGTCACGGCGCGGTACATCACGCCGGTATCGAAATAAAAATAGCCGAGCTCGTCAGCCAAAGATTTTGCCAGCGTGGATTTTCCCGAGGCCGCCGGTCCATCAATGGCGATTGTCATTGTTTTCTCCATCGTCAAGCCTATGGAGTCGAGGAGGAGGTTCCTGAGGTTTCCTGAACCACAGTCCCCCCCGGAAGGAGATCTGCACTCACCCATAGGATGGCCTGTTCGGAAAAAGTGGGCGCCTCCCTATACAGCAGCCATTTGAGCAAGTTCGGCGGCCAGGCGCTCCAAGCCCTATGAACATATAGCGGGAAGCTCTGCCCGCGGTATGTTGCCAGATTCGCCTGGTTTTCAGCTTGAATGCCGGTAATTACCAGTTGGGGGGAGGAATCGAGCAGGTCGTTCCGTGGCTCCGGATAGTCACGCAAGATCCAATCCAATACGGCGCTTTCAACCCTGGATTTGACCGCGACTGCCTCGGGTTGTCCTTCTTCCCAGGAAGATAGATTACCGAGTGTGGCTTCCACAAGCCTTAATTCCCCAACGCTCGGGCCGGGCCGCCAAAGCTCATTCGCGCCGCCGGCATTGGGATTTGCAAAATGGCTGCTTGCAGACAACATACCCATAACAGAAAGCAGACTCACTCCCCAGACCAACCCGTGTGCTGCCGCTTGCCTGGACCAGCCATAGGAAATCAATACAGTGGCAATGGCTAAAAGAAGGGGCACAGCTCCCGCGGCCAGCAACACAGTTCGGAATAACTCGGAATTCGGGTCACTGGTACTGGCTTTCGCCAGCATGAGATAAAAAAACAATCCCAAGATCAGCACCAATCCCATTTCGCCGAAGGCAGCTTTGGTTTCATTCATCGGAAGATGAAAATAACGGGAGAGCTCAATTGCAGATAAGATCGCTAATGTAAGGGTCACCCAGACTAAGTCTGCCACTTGCCTACCGGGATACCAACCCACGATCAAAACTGCAAATAGTGTCGCAAGAGGCAATTGCTTTCCTGCCCTTACCGATCGAGTCCACGAGCGGAAACCGCCAATCAGCCCAAAAACAATAACGGGAAGGTTGTAGGCAAATAAGGCAAACAACACTTCCAAGGAGCTCACGCCAGAGGCTTGCCCCCAACCTGTAAGGAAACCGGAAACCACATTTCCAAAGGCCGATAGTCCACTTGGGAAAATGAAAAAAAGGGTCGTGCCCAGCAAATAAAAGGCCGCTGCTAATGCCATCGATCGTCTCACTTTACTCCCATTAGAACGAAACGACTTCTTTCTCAATGGGAAAATCAGCGTTGTTACGAGAAGGACAAGCAGTCCTATGAAAATCGTGGGCGCCGCGAGAATCGCTATGATCCCGAACGTTACAGCCAGATAATTCCGTTCATAACGCCAGGCCGTAATGGCCAGCAGGCCAGCTGCCAGGGCAATCATGCGCCCGGACGCAAGGCGTGAGACCGCTACCATCCCGGGGTCAAGAGCCAGCAACGCGGCAAGCACAAGGGCCGGCTTTGGCCCGATTACCTCTCGCCAAAAATAAGCCAGGGCAACCAGGGCCACGCCGAATAATGCCGGCCAGAAACGGGCAATGAACTCGGAACTCGACGTCAACGAAAAGGAAATGGCTGCAAGAAGTGTGTAGCCGGCCTGGTTGCCAAGCGAAACATCCTGGCCACGCGCAATCTGGTGAGCGGGGTAAACCGCTTGCGCTTCAACCTCGTTCAACGGGGGGTCCCCTAAAAATGCGAACCTTAATGCGAATGCAACCAGCAGAATCCCCGCGTACAGCGCGTATTCAACGCTGATCGAAAATTTTCGCATATTGCGAACCATTATAGTCGAGCGGCAGTGGAGTCCGCGCGCTAGTTAAGGGACCTGGTATATCGTTACGGATCCAATTTGAAAAACCAGATCAAGATTTTGTTGGAACTTCAACTCATTGACTGGATACGTATTTCTTTCCACATCCCCAATTACGATGTAACGCACCTGATACCTTGTGAGGAGCTCGCTAGCCACTTGCCAATCCCCAGTCGAGTACAACCTCTCTACATCGCCAATGCGCTCATAATCTACGTTTCCACCGCGCCACTGGCCCTCATGTCCCGGCCAGCCCATCAGGGATGGTTGGCCCGAATGCGCCGCGTAGCGGGCATAGCTGGCATCATAGCTACCGCCAACGGCTTCCACCAGTGTGCCCACTGGCGCATTGCTCAACCACTCAATTGCAGCCTTCTGGTCCGCTGACAAATATCTGGCGCCGTCCAAAGTCAGAGCCTGCTCCGGTGAACGCCGGGTGATGTCGAAAAAAGCAAAGGCCGGATAAATACTCCCTATTGCTAGCAGAATTGCGAACAGGGCTACGAAGAGGATCCTAGGCAGCCGGCGCAATTCGGTAAGTAGGACGGAGGCAATGAAGGCGGAGGCGACCCCCCACATCTGCCAGGTTTGAAAGTAAAACTTGAACACAGTGTTCATGCGCGTGCCGAACTGATCGCGCAGGTAAATGAATTCCGGAACCACCACAAGCAGAGTACCCACGAGGGCCAACAACCAAACAAAGCGCTGAACTTCTTGGGCAAGCTCCGCGGAAGCACGCGAGGCCTTTTTTGTGCGCGCAAAGACAAGTCCTACCAGCATACCCAACAGCAAACAAAGCGTAATCCACCCGCCGGATGCTGACAGGCGGCGGTTCAAAGATTCACGGAACAAGGACGCGGAGTCTGGCGCGCCCAAGCCAACCAAGATCGCCTGACCCAGTGAGTTCGAGGAGAAAAGCCCAATATAAATCCTTGTTAGAAACAAAGAGAAGGCCCATAGGCCTGCCACAATCGCGAGCCCCAGAGCAAGGTTCTTAACTAGAGATCCTAAACGCCTCTCCTTCACCCAGCTGTATGCTGCGTACACAAACAACAGCGTAAAAAACGAAAAGAACATTATCCACAAATGTGTGCCCCTGCTCGGATTGAGCAAGTTCGGGAGAATGCCCGCAGCCTGTGAGGTAAAGCCCGCGAAAAACGGGAGGTACAAAAGATATCCCCCGATCGCGGTCACAGCCACGACCGCAAGGAAGTCGCTAACCCTTTCCCAAGTCCATCCCCTTGATAGAGAGCGGCGCAACCCGTAAGCACCGGCGAACAAGAAAACGTAGATGGGGAAATCCCAGATATTTAAGAATCCCAATCCACCCAAAATCAACAACGAGCCCAGTAGAAAATCCCACCGGATCAACAAACCAAGTCGAGGCAAAGGTTCTTTGGTTTCCCCAGCGCCCAGAAATATGTTTAACGCCCAGGCTATTGCCAGCATCACAAAAGGCATGGAAAGAACGTGTGGATGCAAATCACCGAGGACGAAGGAGAAGGCGGGGAATTCATCGATAAGTTCCTGCTCCCCGCCCAAAAAGTTTCGATCGTTAATCACCCGCGAAGCGCGCCACCACCACCATCCCCCGGTCCCATATAGTCGCGGCGTCCAACTAGGTTCTGCATTGGGAGGATGTACCAAATCTTTGACATCCAGCCAGGCCCACACCTTCGAGGTGGAATTACCTGATGCGTCAGTTTCCCAGAATACATGCCGCGCATGAAGTATTTCCAACAAGCCCTCTGCATTGCCGAGGATCAGGATAAAAAGAGGGGCAAGCAGAGCCAACCAGAGGGAAGCTTTTTTTAGCTCCGGTCGATACAAGGCCAATAAATTGTGGGCGACCCCATAAGAAGCCAAAGCAGCCATTGAGAAGATCGAGATAAAACCAAGATTGAAGGCCACCGACCCTACAACCCCCACAAGTTTGGCGAGCATCCCCACCATCAGATAACCGAAATAATAGTAAGAGATCGAAAAGTTTGAGAGCCACGGGTCAAGCGGCGGCATTATGGTCGACCGCATAACCCCGTTTATGAAGGCTAGTTCCATGGGTTGCTCTGTATGATTGATATCCGGCCTGGAAGCACGGACAAAAGTAATAAAGAGAAAAGCCGCCAGAAACAAACACTCCATGAAAATGATCGTGGAGCGATGACTGCGCAACCATTTACCCAGTTCGCCGCGCGGGAATCGACGAAAGAACATGAAGCTCATAATCCCCACCAGTAGGATTGCCGTGAGCAACCCACCGCGATGGTTATGCAGCAGGCCGTATGAGCTTAGGATCCAGAAAATGAAACCGAACAGCAGGAGACCAAGAGGACGCAAAAACGCAACACCGCGATCTGGCAACTTGCTGAAAAAGCGGTAGCTGATTGGGAACACCAACCAGCCCACCGCTGACAGCAGCAGATACCAAAACACTGCGCTCAATATCTGGGGCATTAGTTAGAAGCTAGAACTGCATCCATTACTTCGTAGATCACTGTGTCCCCAGTACGAAAGACTTCATTCCACAAAATGCCTTCTTGCCCTTCAAATTTGTCTAAACCCGCACCCGGATAATACGCGCGCTCAAGCTGGCCCACGATGATGTATTTCACCTGATACTGGCGCAAGAATACGGTTACGCGGGACAGGTCTGTATCGAAATAGAACCCGGGTATTTCATTTTGATTCCCTCCCACTTCATACACGCGGGCCCAAACATCGTTACCAGGGACAAATTCACGCTGCTGCCGCTGGTGCCAGTTCCAACCGATCACAGAGGGAAGTCCTGTGTAGATCGAAAACCGCGAACCCCAGCGATATTCTCCAGTATGAGCTTCAACGATTACAGGCGACCCTTCTATATTTTCTTGCATCCAACGGATCGCCTCATAGTCCTGCGACAAATCCAGCGCCTGATCGCGGTCGAAATAAACGGAATAATTCATGTATTCCATACCATCAAGCGTATGCGGCGCTTCAAGCGTCATGCGATCCCGTATCTTGGCGGTGACGCCAAGTAATAAGAACAACCCCCCGGACACCAACAGGACCGCGGCGCCCACTTGCCAAGCCGCGCGCCACGAAGGCAGCCAGGCGCGTAGCGCATCGATGGTCCAGGCCAGGGCAAAGGAGGCGCCGATGGCAATCAAGACCCAAGCTTGCATGTAGAACTTGAAGACGGTGTTCATACGCGAGATATCCCCGCGCAACACGATTACTTCAACTAAAAGAGTCAAGAACACGCCGGTTCCAATCAGGAACAGGATGATCCGTTTACTTTCGGGTTGCTTCGGCCTGATGAGGAGCAGCCCGGCCAAGACGAGAATCGGCAACGCAAGCCAGACAATGTACACGTCGATCATCCACAGGATGATGCCCGCCAACAACAAAGCCAGGATTCCCAGGTAGATAAACACCTGATAAGGCTCGAGTTTCCGCAATGAAGATAACGGAGTCGACGCCAACCATTCGCGCGCTTCCCACAGCAGCCAGGCGACGATGACGAAGAAGAATATTCCCCAGTGAATCAGATAGGGGCCACTTGCCGTGTTTGTTCCCTGCCACAGTTCTACGCTGGCGTATCCCTGGCGATACCAAAGAGCGAACGGCAGGTAAGCGAGGATGCTCAAGGCCCCCAAGATCAGTGGAGCTCCAACAGCTAATTCCAAATTCGGGCGCGACTTGCTCTTAGAGATACTGCGTCGCGGCCCATATTTCCAAATCGCGTAACCCACCGCGAACGCTGCCAAAAGCAGGTACGTGGGCAGATCCCAGGTATTAATCGGTCGCAGGCTGCCGATTACTATGGCCGCGAAAACGAATGACCAGATAGCCTGAATGGGCACACTCCGCCAAGTGCGCGTCCCTTGCCAGGCCCGGCTAAGGATTGCCGAAAGGGCCCAGCCTAAAGCGAGAAGAGTGACTGGGAGGGCAATTAAGTGGGCGTGCAGGTCGGCGTAAATGAAGGTAAATATTGGGAACTCCGTAATCGGCGCCGATTCGTTTGGCGCCGGAATGATTCGGGTCGGGTTCCAGTACCAATCCCCTAAGCCAAATGGCAGTGTTTGGCCACGGAGCGTTTCGACGAAGCCGCTTAACCCCGCAAAGAATCGCTCAAGGAGGCCCTCGGGTACAATTCCTTGCGGAGAGCCCAAACGCAGGTAACCCTGAAAAATCATTTGAAGGCTGCCGAGGTTGCCGAGCAAAACGATTCCGAGCGCGGCTGCAATGCCTACAAATTCGGGAGAGATCGCGGACCGCTTTCCCTCCGCGGAACGCCAGGCCGACCAAAGATTGAACGCCACGCTGTAGGCGCCAAGCGCCAGCATCGCAAAAAGTGTGGGGAGAATCAGATTGTAGGCAACCGATGGGACGATTCCAAGCAGCTTTACAAAGGTCCCAACGAGGACGAAGCCGTAATAGTAGTAATTAATGTAGCCGCCAGCGAACCACGGGTCATAAGGCGGGAACGTGGTGCTCTTGAGAACGGCATTGAAATAGGAAAAATCCATGGGTTTTTCCCCTCCCTTAGCCGGATGCCAGAGATCGGGGTTCCCCAGGCGAATAAAGAGCATGAGCAGGAAAAAGGCGAGGAAAAGCAGCTCGATGCGAATAAATTGCGCACGTTTTGTTTTCCAAATCTTTTTCAGCTCAGCGCGCTGTACCCAGGCGGCCCAAAGCCCCAGGGCGGTCAATATCAAAGTAAATGCAACGATCCAAACTCTTTCGAATGTCAGGCCAATGGACCCGCCCATCCACGC
>JBOGUK010000062.1:0-14531 GCA_050695915.1 Anaerolineales bacterium | reverse complement strand
GTGCTGGCGCAAGCGTCGGCGGCTGGCGCTGGAGCGCAGGCGGTGAGAAGCAGAGCGGCGGGGATGACGACCCCCACTAGTAACTTGATTGTTTTCATGATTTCACCTCGATATTGGTAGACGCTGGAGCGGGGCGGAATGTTCCGGCAGATTTCATTTCTGCCGGAAGGCTGGACTGAGGTTGAGAGGCTGAAGGATTCTTTGCTCTCGCCGAGGATGCATCAGCTGCTTGGCACCAGCTGAGCAGCTGATGCATCCTCGGCGGCTCAGAAAGACACAAAATAATGCTTTTGGAATTGTGGTTAGGCGGCGACGACGGGTGCCGCAGGCGGCGCGGCTTTCTTCTTGCGCCCCTTGGTTTTGCGCAGCACGATCTCGGGCTGCTCTTCTCCGACCTCGGCGTCGATAACGACGTTGTCGCCGTCAACGAATTCGCCGTTGAGCAGAGCGTCGGAGAGCGGGTCTTCGATCTTGTTCTGGATGACGCGCTTCAGCGGGCGGGCGCCGTATTCGCGATCGTAGCCGAGTTCGGAAAGCAGGTTCAACGCTTCCTCAGTGGGTTTCAGCGTGAGGTTGTGCTCCTGCAAGCGTTGTGAAACCTTGTCGATCTCGAGATTTACGATAGCGCGCAAGTTTTCTTTGTTCAGCGCGCGGAAGATGATCACGGAGTCAACGCGATTGATGAATTCGGGGCGGAAGACGCGCTTGAGCGCGTCGGTAAGTTTCTTGCGCATGTCCTTGTATGCAATCTCTTCTTCCAACACTTCATCGGTCTTCAGATTGAAGCCGATTTCGCCTTTGCGCATGATCATGTCGGCGCCCACATTAGAGGTCATCACGATCAACGCATTGCGGAAGTCCACCTTGCGGCCGCGCGCATCGGATAAGTGTCCTTCTTCCATGATCTGAAGGAGCATGTTGTGGGCTTCGGGGTGCGCTTTCTCAACTTCGTCGAAGACTACGATGGAGTATGGGCGGCGGCGGATGGCTTCAGTGAGCTGCCCAGCGTCTTCGTAGCCAACGTACCCGGGCGGGGCACCCACCAGGCGGCTCACGGAGTGGCGCTCCATGAATTCGGACATATCCAACTGGATCAGCGCCTCTTCGCTGCCGAAAAGGAACTGGGCCAGCGCTTTGGTGAGTTCGGTCTTGCCGACGCCGGTAGGTCCCAGGAAGATGAAGGAACCGATCGGACGCTTGGGATCTTTGAGTCCGGCGCGGGCGCGGCGGACGGCTTTCGAAATGGCCTCGATGGCTTCATACTGGCCTACGATGGCTTTGCGCATTTCTTCTTCCATGTGCAGCAGACGCTCGGATTCTTCCTGGGCGATCTGCATCACGGGTACGCCGGTCCACATGGAGATCAGTTCGGCGATATCGTCGACCGAGACGATGGGGCTGTTGTCGCGGTCCCAGGTAGTGCGCAGGGCCTCCAGTTTGGCTTCGAGTTCGGTTTCCTGCGTCTGGATGGTTTCGCTTTCTTCTTCGCGCCCGTCGTCCTCAGCTTCGAGGCGCTGGCGGCGCAAGCCTTTGAGTTCCTCGGTAACCGCCTTGGCTTCCTTGGCGGCGGGGCTCTTATACATGCGCACGCGGGAAGCAGATTCGTCGATCAGGTCAATGGCTTTATCAGGTAGGAAGCGTTCTGTGACGTAGCGGGCGGAAAGGCGGGCCGCTGCGTCCAACGCATCGTCGGAGATGCGCAGGCGGTGATGCTCTTCGTAGGCGGGGCGAACGCCACGCAGAATATCGATTGTTTCTTCCACGCTGGGCTCGTCCACGATCACAGGTTGGAAGCGGCGCTCGAGGGCTGAATCACTCTCAATATGTTTGCGGTATTCGTCCAGCGTGGTGGCGCCGATCACCTGGAGCTCGCCGCGCGAGAGCGCTGGCTTCAGGATGTTGGCGGCATCCACGGAGGAGCCCGCGGCGCCGGCGCCCACGAGCATGTGGGCTTCGTCAATAAAGAGGATGGCATCGGAGGCTTTCAGTTCGTCGATCACCTTCTTGAGGCGCTCTTCGAACTGCCCGCGGTACATGGTGCCAGCCACGAGCGAGCCGACATCGAGCTGCAGCACGCGCTTGCCAAGCAACGGCGCGGGCACATCGCCGTTCACGATGTGCTGGGCGAGCCCTTCGACGATAGCGGTCTTGCCAACGCCGGGTTCGCCGATGAGTGCAGGATTGTTCTTGGTGCGGCGGGCCAGGATTTGAATCACGCGTTCGATCTCAGTTTCGCGACCGATCACGGGATCGAGTTTGTCCTCTTCGGCGAGGGAAGTGAGATCGACCGCGAGCTGGTCTATCATCGGTGTCTTGGCCGAGCGCGATTCGCGGCGCGTGCTGCGGCGTTCGGGGCTGGTGGCGCCGCGCCGCGGGGCGCTGCTTTCCTGCAGCACACGCCGCGTCTGGCGGCGGATCTGCTCCGGCGAAACGCCAAGCTTGCGCAGAACATTCAACGCAATGCCTTCGCCATAGCGAACGAGTCCGAGCAGCAGATGCTCGGTGCTTACGTAATGGTTGCCCAGCCTGCGCGCTTCTTCGAATGCAAATTCGAGGACTTGCTGAGTGCCGGGGGAGAGATCGACCTTGCCGCCGTCGTGTTGGCCGGCGCCGGTGAGACGCTCGACGATCTCTTCGACGCGGGCGGCTTCGAGTCCGAGCTCGCGCAGCACCCTGGCGGCTACGCCGCCTTCTTCGCGGATCAGGCCGAGCAGTAAATGCTCGGTGCCGATGTAATTGTGGCGCAGGCGCTCCGCTTCGTGGTGAGCGAGGCTCAACACGCGGCGTGCTCTCTGCGTCAGTCGTTCCATTCCGGCCAAGTTTCAGTTCTCCTTAATTCATGAGCCGGCATTGAGGCCGGACACGGTGGAGATTCTACCAAAATTCGACTTTGTCAAGTGCGGGGGGAAGATTAATTTTCTGGATTATTATGAAAATGCTCCGCTGGTACTTTTTGTCCACTTTGATTAAGGAGAAAATATGTTGTGGGTAACTCGTTCACACGTTCATGTTGACCGCGTGGCCTGTCCCTGGCTGATCACGCGGTTCGTCGATAATACTGCCGAGTTTCTTTTCGTGCCACCGAATCAGATCGAAACTGCAGCAAAGGATAGTGGCGCAATACCATTCGATGCTCCCGGTGTGGAACTCGGCCATCACGAAGGACGCTGCTCATTTGAATCCATCATGCTGAAATATGAGCTGAATGATCCCGCCCTCATGCGGATGGCGAAGGTCGTGCATGCCGCGGACATCGCGGAAGACATCGATAAAGACCCCTTGGCGCGAGGACTTGAGGCAGTTGCCGTCGGGTATGGCCTACGCTATCCGGAAGACGAGGAAAATCTGGCGAGACAATTCGAAGTCTACGACGCACTTTACGCGTGGTGTCGACTGGACGTCGCCAAGCAATAACTCAAAAACCTGCTATTAACAGCCGAGACACGACCCTCCTCTTCGCGACTCGCATCACCCGTCTCTTTGCGTACGGGTTACTTTCCGTTGTACTTAGTTTGTATTTGGCGGCAATCGGTTTCAGCGAGGCGCAGATCGGATTGTTGTTCACGCTCTCGTTAGCGGGCGATGCCGGGATCACGTTGTGGATTACAACAATCGCCGATCGCGTTGGCCGCCGGCGCATGCTGACCCTTGGGGCCGTGCTGATGACTTTCGCGGGCATGACATTCCTGTTGACTCGCGATCCTGTATTGCTCATTGCGGCCGCAATCATCGGTGTAATCAGCCCGAGTGGCAACGAGATTGGACCGTTCCTATCCATCGAGCAGGCCGGGCTGGCTGAACTTATTCCCTCTTCTCGCCGCACCATTGTGTTCGCCTGGTACAACCTGTTGGGGTTGTTTGCCACGGCAGTCGGCGCGCTGACAGGAGGCTGGTTGGCAACCGGATTGCAAAGCGCAGGCTGGTCTCAGCCCGACTCGTTTCGTGTCGTCCTGGCGGGGTATGCGCTGGCCGGTTTCGTGTTGGCGCTATGCTTTGCAAACACTTCGGGCGCTATTGAGGCGCAGAGCCGCACCGTAGCGCACCCGCGTTCGCTGGGGCTGCACAAGTCGCGAGGGGTGATCTTCAGGCTCTCTTCGCTCTTTGCCTTAGATGCCTTTGCGGGTGGGTTTATTGTGCAGAGCCTGCTCGCCTACTGGTTCTACGTCCGCTATGGTTTGGATGTAGCCGTAATTGGAAGCATCTTCTTCGGCGCCAATCTTTTGGCAGGGCTTTCCTCATTATTGGCTGCGCCCCTTTCAAAGAAGTTCGGGCTCATTAACACAATGGTCTTTACGCACATTCCCTCGAATGTATTGTTGATCCTGGTCCCGCTAATGCCAAGCCTGAGTTTGGCGGTGCTTGTTTTGCTTTTGCGCTTCAGTATTTCGCAGATGGATGTGCCCACGCGCCAGTCATACGTGGTGGCGGTAGTCTCTGCAGACGAGCGCTCGGCTGCCGCTGGCGTGGCCTCGATCGCGCGTTCAGTTGGCGCAGCGATCTCGCCGGCGCTTGCCGGGCTCCTGATGAGCATGCCAACCCTGCTCAATGCACCGATCTTTCTATCGGGCGGACTGAAAATTGTTTACGACTTGTTGCTTTATCATGAGTTCCGGTCTGTACAACCTTTGGAGTAAGCACCTTGAAAAAGAAAAGAGCGTGCAAAGCACGCTCTTAGATGCGCTCAAAACTCTGAACTAATTGCTCTCTTCCAATTGGACTGGTTCTGGCTCGTTTTCATCCGAAGATATCTCCTGGGCTGACTCGGCGGCCGGTTCCTCTGGTTTGTCCGCTGCTTGCGCTTCCCCCGTCGGCAGTTCCCCCGCAGCCGCCATGGCTGCTTCGTAGTCCTGGTCGCTGTATTGGGCCGAATCTACCTTGCGAATGGACAAGCCGATACGGCGGCGTTCGGGCTCGATCTTGATGATGCGCAATGGCAGCGTTTCCCCTTCGCGCAGGATTTCTTTCGGATGCTCGATATGACGTTCGCTCATTTCTGAGATATGGACCAATCCTTCGGTGTGCTCGTCGATGCGGGCAAACGCGCCGAACTTAACCAGGCGCGTGATAGTGCCTTCAACCAACTGTCCAACTTTAAAGCTGGCTACACGATCTTCCCAGGGATCCTGTTGTAGTTGGCGCAGAGATAACCCGATGCGCTTGCGTTCTTGATCGACATTGATGACCTTTACTTCCACTTCGTCGCCCACCGAAAGTAGCTTGCTGGGGTGATCGACCCGCTCCCAGGAAAGTTCGGATAAGTGCACGAGACCGTCGGCACCGTTAATATTCACGAAGGCCCCGAAATCTGCAAGGCTGGTGACGCGCCCTTTGCGCACGTCGCCGACGTGGATTTCGCTGAGCAGACGATCCTTCATGGCATCGCGCGAATCCAGGTTCGCGGCGCGTTCGGAAAGGATCAGGCGGCGGCGCTCGCGGTCCACTTCGATCACGCGCCCGACAAGTGTCTCGCCTTCCATGTGCTCCCAGCGCTGCTCGGGAGTATCGCCCTGGTAGCGCATGCGGCGCGCCTGGCTCGCCTGCGAAGCAGGCACGAAGCCGCGCAAGCGACCCACGCGAACGATCAAACCGCCTTTATTGAATCCTTCGACTTGGCCGGTGTACGCTTCCTTCGATTTCATCAGGGCTTCCGCCTGGGCCCAGTCATCATCTTCCTTGGAGCGGGTATGGGAAAGCAGCATCGTCCCTTTTTGTGTGTCCGGACTGATGATATACACCTGGATCTCTTCTCCGACCCTGAGCTTGTCCCGTTCTTCGGCGCTCATCTGCTCCAGCTCGCGCGCCGGGATCACGCCCTCGGATTTGGCGCCGATGCTCACCATGATCTCGTCATTTGTGATGCTGGCGATCACTCCGGTGCGGACGTCGCCGGGGCGCGGCTGGTCGAGCTGCGCTTCGCTCTGGTTGAGCAACTCTTCCATGGTCATCGTGGCGGCGGTTTGTGATTGAGCGCCGCTCGCGTTGACTTGCTCTATGGTGTTAGGGAGTTCGTTTTGGTCCATTATCGATTGTTTGCTCCGGCGATTAAGTGGGCGATATTATAACCGCTTAACTTTTGGGGACCGTGGAAGTAGGTCGATGTGCATCGAATTGGGTGATGTGTATTGCGTAAAAATCTGAAAAAGTCCGTATGATAAGATTTTCACATATTAAATAAGGGAAAAATGCGCGGAGTTTACCCATTTACGGCAATTGTCGGACAGGAGCGCATGAGGCGCGCCCTGATCCTGAACGCGGTCGATCAACGCATTGGCGGCGTACTGATCCGCGGGGAGCGCGGCACTGCGAAGTCCACTGCTGCACGCGCCATGGCCGCCTTGCTGCCTGAGATCGAAGTCTTCGCCGAGTCGCCCTTCAACGACGACCCGCAGTCACCCGAAAGCTGGTCCGACTGGGTTAAGGAGCGTAAGGCCGCTGGGGACGACCTCACTGTAGTAAGGCGCAAGATCGGCTTCATAGACCTCCCGGTGAGCGCAACGGAGGATCGGGTGGTGGGAACGCTGGATATCGAGCGCGCCATCCAAAAGGGCGAGCGTCACTTCGAGCCGGGTGTGCTGGCAGCCGCCAACCGCGGTCTGCTTTACATCGACGAAGTTAACTTATTGGATGACCACGTAGTGGATCTGCTATTAGACTCCGCGGCGATGGGAGTGAACATTGTCGAACGCGAAGGGATCTCGTTCATGCACCCGGCCCGGTTTATCCTGATTGGAACAATGAATCCTGAAGAAGGCGACCTGCGTCCGCAATTGTTGGATCGTTTTGCACTGGCTGTGGACATCCACGGCATCCGCGAGGCACGCCAGCGTGTGCAGATCATGGAACGCAACCTGCGATTTGAAACTGATGCGGACGCGTTCTACAAACAGTGGCAGCCCAAAGAGCAGGAACTGGCTGAAAAGATCATAGCGGCGCGAGAGCTAGTTGAAGATGTGGGCTATAGCTCGCGCGATTTGGTTTCGATCGCTTCGCTCACTTCGTCCTTGCAAGTCGACGGGCACCGCGGAGACCTGGTGATCCTGAAGACTGCGCTGGCGCAGGCGGCTTTTGATGGGCGCAAGCATATTAGCGACCTTGATATTGCGATTGCCGCAGAATTGGCCTTACCCCATCGCATCAAGCGAGGCCCCTTCCATCAAACCGAGATCACCGTGACCGAACTGCAGGAACGCATCTCGGAAATGCAGCAGCAAGCAGCTACTGCAGGCGAGGCCGAAGCCGGCGACGAGGAGGCTGAAGAGCAGGAACCTGTAAAAAAAAAGGCTTAGACCAGCAGCAAGTCACTGACGCGGAGCCGCAGGACCGCACCCCGGAAGCGGGACCGCAGGAAATCTTCAACAGCGGCGCCGCCCATTGGTGGGATGGCGGTCAGAAGGTAAAGCCCAGCGGCGCCTTCGTGCCGCGCAAGATCGATAATCCGTTAGACAAAATCACCCGGCGCCATAGCGGGCGCCGTTCGCGCACCCGTACAGACCGCAAACGCGGGCGTTACATCCAGGCTCGCCCGGCAGGCGAGAAACCCACCGATATTGCATTTGATGCTACCTTCCGCGCAGCTGCACCGCACCAGCGCGAACGCGCCGAACAGCGCAAGGAAGTGGCCTTCGCTGTGCAACCACAGGACCTGCATCGCAAGGTGCGCGTGAAGCGGGCCGCGAATCTGGTGCTGTTCGTGGTGGACGCCTCATGGTCGATGGCCGTTGCCGAGCGCATGGCGGCGACAAAAGGCGCCATTCTTTCGCTGCTTACGGATGCGTACCAACGCCGGGATCGAGTGGGATTGGTGGTCTTCCAAAAAGATCGTGCGAACCTTATCCTGCCGCCCACCAATTCGGTGCACTTGGCTCAGCGCGCCCTGGCGGATATCCCGGTTGGCGGCAAGACGCCTTTGTCCGCGGGTTTGTACCTGGCTCATCAAGTGGTGAAACGCGAGGTGATGCTGCACCCCGACGTGATGCCATTAATGATCCTGCTCACCGACGGCGCTGGGAATGTGGCGCTGAGCGACCATGCCCCGCAAAAAGAAGCGCACGACCTCGCGGATGAGATTGCCCAGGACGATATCCGCTGCGTGGTGATCAACATGGAGCACGCCGCCTTTGACCAGGGATTGGCGAATGCGCTGGCCGATCACTTGAAGGGTCCTTGTTATACGTTGAGCGAACTGCGGGCGGAAAATTTGTATCAGGCAGTGAAGGCGGAGATAAACAACCAACCAATCCGGTGACGCTAGTTATTCAGCAGGCGTTCCAAATCAGAAAGTTGCTTGGGGTCGCTGATTACTCCAATCCGGTCCCCTTCGCGAAATATGGTCGACGATTTTGGATTTGCAGACAGCTTCCCATTCCGAACGAGTGCAACAACAGAAGCCCCCGTTTGCCCGCGTAGGTCGGATTGAGCCAACGTGGCGCCGATCAACGGGCTGTTCTCCGGGATTTCGAGCCAGTTGATCTCAATCTCACCTACCTGGCGCATCAGCTTTCGCAAAACGTGCTGGTTTGCATTGCTGCTTTCGACAAATTCATAATGCTTGCTGCGGACCTCTTCTGAGTAGCCATCTACTTCGCGTAAAGGGAAACCGAGCTGTAAGAGTGTATGCCGCACCATTTCCAGCCCACCTTCGAGTTCTGGGTGGATAACGAAACGTGCACCCAAATCCGCCAGACGCCGGATGCCTTCTTCTGTGGCCGCGCGAGCAACGATCACCAAGTCCGGGTTGGCCATATGAGCCGCGGCGACGATGAGTTCCGCTGCCGCCTGCTCGGGCACGGTAACTACCAGCGCGCGAGCGCTTTCCAGCCCAGCGTGCAGCAAGACTTCGGAGTTGGCCGCGTCACCATAGATCGTCGGTATCTGCATCCCGTTAAGCTCCTCGACGCGGTCAGCATCGGCTTCGATGATTACGAGCGGTATCCCCATTGGACGAAGGAGATTGATCAGGTGGCGACCCACTCGTCCGTAACCCACAAGAACAACCGGTGGGATGTTCTGGTTGCGCGGCACGGATACGCCTATAGCTTCACGATTGAACAACTTCCAAACTGCCGGGAATCGCTGCATCGACCTTTCAACATTTGGCAGGAAGCGAAATAGCAAGGGATTGACCATGATTGAAAGCAGCGAAGCAGCGAGCAGCAGAGAATATTGATTGCGATCAAAAATACCCAGCATTAAGGCCCCTTGACCGATGATGAAAGAGAATTCGCCGATCTGGCTTAGGCCGGCCGCCACGACAAGGAAGGTCTTTCCCTGCCCCGGGATGAACAGGCCCAAAAGCATTGTGATGATTGCTTTGCCAAAAATGATAAGAAAAGTCAAGGCGGCTACATCCACGAAATTCGCAAGCAGGAAATCAGGATTTACGAGCATTCCCACAGAAACAAAAAACAGGACGGCAAACGCCTCCCGGAAGGGGAGTACGTCCGCGCCAACCTGATAACTTAGCGGCGATTCGCTAACAATGGCACCTGCGGCGAACGCACCCAAAGCGAGGGAAACAGTAAAAAGCTCGGCTGCACCGAGCGCGGTGATCAGAGCGATGACCAAAACTGCCAGGATGAAAAGTTCGCGCGACCGTGTATGGGCAATGCGGTCCAGGATCCAGGGAATAAAACGTTTCCCAAGAAAGAACATTAAGGCAACGAAGAGAGCGGCCTTGAGCAGGGTGAAACCAAGTTCCGACCATTGAACCCCGCCTCCGCGGCCAGATAACGAAGGCATCAAAATAAGAATAAAAATAGTGGCGAGGTCTTCAAGAACCAGCCAGCCAACTGCAACACGACCGTGCGGTGTGTTCAGCAAGTTTTGATCCACGAGCCCGCGCAACAGCACAACAGTGCTGGCTATGGAAATGGAAAGACCGAGGACGATGCTGGCGGATATTGACCATCCCCATGACCGGCTGAGAAAAAACCCCAGCAGAGTAGCCAGAAGCATTTGCCCCAGCGCACCGGGGACAGCAATGTGGCGAACTTTCCATAAATCGCGCAGGGAAAAGTGTAGGCCAACGCCGAACATCAGGAAGATCACCCCCAACTCGGCCAACTGACTGATGGTTTCGATATCGCCTACGAAACCGGGGGTGAACGGCCCGATGGCTATCCCAGCGAACAGGTAACCGACAATGGCAGGCAGGCGCAGTCGCCGCGCCAAAAGGCCGCCCGCGAATGCGGTCGCCAGAGCGATTGAAATATTGATTAATAACGGGATTTCGTGCACGGCAAAATCCTTTTGCGAAGGATCCCCTCTTTGGAAATTATGGTTTGGGCGAAATACTAATTCTAACTGATTGTCCTTCGCGGGTTAGAATATGCAGGTTCGATATTTTTGGTAAAAAGTTGGCGATGGAGTTCGCCCTTAACTGCCCAACGGCTGATAACTCCTAAACGAAAGGAGTTTGGTGTGGGCAGTATTGTCTTTATTGGTTTAGGGGGAATGATTGGCGCAATCCTACGCTACTTTCTGGGAGCGCAAGCCCAGGATTATTTTAAATCTGTCACATTCCCCTTCGGCACGCTGGTGGTCAAAGCGCTCGGTTGCCTGGTCATCGGCGTGCTTTCGTATTTCGTCGAAAACCGTGGTGCGCTCACGGCGGAAACCCGCTTGCTTTTAATAACAGGCTTGCTTAGTTCGTTCACCACATTTTCCTCGTTCAGCCTCGAGACGGTTAATTTGATATCCGGAGGCCAATGGCCCGCGGCTCTTGCCAATATCGCGGCGAATAATGTCCTCGGACTGGCTGCTGTGTGGATCGGGCGTGTGACGCCGCTTCTGATCTGGAGGTAAACATGGAACTTCTGCAAGAGGGTTATCTGCTGCGTATTTTTATCGGCGAGAGCGATAAGTACAACGGGAAACTGCTCTACGAATGGCTGGTGGAAACCGCCAAAGAGCAGCACCTAGCCGGCGCCACGGTGTTGCGCGGCATCATGGGTTTCGGTAAGAGCAGCCGCATCCACACTGGGAAGATCCTGCGTCTTTCGCACGATCTACCCATTGTCGTGGAGCTGGTGGACACACGAGATCGCCTGGTAAATTACCTCACTTTAGTGAATCCGGCGATCCGTGGCGGCATGGCGACTTTAGAAAAGGCTGAGGTGCACTTCTATCGCGAGGGAATTACCGGCAAGTAATCTGGGGTTTAAAATGCCTGGGTGGCAAAAGAAAAATCAAACAGCGTCCTTATCACTGGCGCGTCCACAGGTATCGGCGAAGCCTGTGCGTTGTATTTCGCACGCCGCGGCTGGAGCGTGTTCGCCGGAGTGCGCAAGCAGGCGGACGCGAAGCGACTTCAGGACGCAGATCGCCATATCATCCCGCTCACCCTTGATGTAACTAAACCGCGGCAAATCGAGAGCGCGGTGAAAGCGATTCAGAAAACAGTAGGCATCAATGGCATACAGGGCTTGGTGAACAATGCCGGGATAGGCATTGTAGGACCGCTGGAGTTCCTGCCGATGGAGGAGTTGCGACGCCAATTCGAAGTCAATTTGTTCGGCCAGGTGGCGGTGACGCAGGCCTTTCTGCCGCTGCTGCGCGCTGGTCGCGGGCGCATCGCCAACATTAGTTCTATTGGCGGCCGGGTAACGTCGCCAATCGTTGGACCTTACTCCATGTCCAAATTCGCCTTGGAAGCATTTACTGATGGCTTACGACGAGAACTTTGGCCCTGGAAGATGCAAGTTTCGAGTATCCAGGCTGGCGCCATTGCCACCCCCATATGGAAGAAAGCAATTCACGATGGGCAGAAACTTCGTCGAAATTACCCAAAGAAGGCCGAGGCCCTTTACGGGAAGGTGATGAGGCGTGTGATTCAACGCGGCTTCCAATCTGATGCACGCGGCCTTTCACCGGAGATGGTCGCCCGCGCAGTTTGGCATTCCCTCACCGCGGCGCGGCCGCTCACGCGCTACATCATGGGCCGCGGCACACGTGCTGCTATCTGGTTGAGCCGTTGGCTTCCTGATGAGGTTGTGGATTGGCTGATGGCTCAGGCGCTCTATCGCTAATCTCTCGCCAACTCTGACGACCATCTATCAGGCGCAATTCCCTGAAGGGAACAGGAATGCGGATCTTGGCTTCATCAAAGACTCGCTTCAGCCCGGACACGCCGGCGTCAAGCGCTTTCACGTAATTCGTCTTCGTTTCGTCGTACCAATAAAAGATGCGCATCTGGATGGCGAATTCGCCAAAGGATTCGAAGAACACTTCACAAGCGGAACTCGCTGATCGGTTTGTTGCCATAACCTTTGCAAAAAATTTGCAAAGGATTGAAAAAATTCATTCATCTTTCAGCTTTCTTCTTTATTGGCGGCCACGGCGCTTTCAGTGACGCTGGCTTATAATCTTCGTGTGCCTATCCTGCGCGCCAACGCGTTCGAATTTTTCAGCAATAGCGCGGATCAAACCCGACGCATGGGCATTCAGCTAGGGGGCCTGCTACAGCGCGGCGACCTTGTTTGTCTGCAAGGTGAACTGGGCAGCGGAAAAACCACCCTGGTTCAGGGCATCACCGCCGGCTGGGGATCGCTAGAGTCGGTCACCAGCCCCTCCTTCGTTTTGGTTAACGTGTACAAGCGTGCAGATGGTGCGCAACTGGCGCATTTAGATGCGTATCGCCTCGAGAATTATAGGGAGGCGGAGGAATTAGACCTGGACCAGCTTTTGGTTCAGGGGCCCTTGGTGGTGGAGTGGGCTGATAAAGTGGAGGCTGCCCTTCCCGAAGAAAGGCTGTGGCTGAAATTATTTTGGATCGACGAAGACCGCCGCCGCATTGAAGTTTCCCCTAGTGGTGAGCGATATGGGAAGATGTTGGAGAGCTTCAAAGAAACGGTGTTTGACCTCGCATGACCCTTTTAGCCATCGATGCCTCCACGCGCATTAGCGGCGTCGCTCTGTACGATGGGGAACGTGTACGATACGAATGTATCTGGGAAAGCAGGGATTTCCACGGGGTTGACCTGGCGCCCGGTATCAACCTGGCGCTGGAAAAATCCAGCATGGGGGTGGGTGATCTTCAGGCCGTCGCGGTGGCCATTGGGCCCGGTTCATACACCGGCCTGCGGATTGGACTTGCCTTGGGGAAAGGGATTGCATTCTCGGAAGATTTGGACCTGATCGCGGTGCCCACGCTTGACGTGGTTGCTGCAGGTCAACCCGTTAGCGAACTGCCCTTGGTCGCTGTACTCCAGGCAGGTCGTGGCCGGCTCGCCATCGGTTGGTATAAATCCAAAAAGGAACGGTGGCAGCCTGACGGCGAACCGCAACTCGTGACCGTGAAGGAATTGGTTGATGCCATCAGGAAGCCCACGATGATTTGCGGTGAACTCGATGGGGAAGCCAGGCGAGCACTGGGTCGCAAACACAAGAACGCGCTCATCTCCTCGCCGGCCTGGTCTCAGCGGCGACCGGCGATCCTTGCGGAGCTGGCCTGGGAACGATGGCGGGAGGGCGAAGTGGATGAGCGCCACGGACTTACTCCCCGATATCTGCAATCCTCAGAAGCTGTGCCCGTATGATGAACCAGGGCTCAGGAGGCGAATTTCGATTGCGAGCCATGCGGCCGTCTGACCTAGTCCAAGTGCACGCTTTGGAGACACGTATTTTTCCAACACCTTGGTCGATGAAAAGTTATCAGTTCGAGTTGGAACGCAACCCCGCATCCGAACAATGGGTGATCGAAACGGGAAATGAAAACGATCCCGAAGTGGTGGCCTATACAGTGTGTTGGGTATTGGGTGATGAAATACACATTGCCAACCTTGCGGTGGCGCCGGAGTTTCGACGGCTCGGTCTGGCAAGTCGCCTGCTGATTCATGCACTCAACCGAGGGTCTGTGGATAGTTTGCGCAGCGCCACGCTTGAAGTGCGCGCGGGAAATCAAGCTGCGCAAGCGCTGTATGAGCGCTATGGATTTCACGTAGTGGGCAGGCGAAAGAAGTACTACCGGGATAACAATGAGGACGCTTTGTTGATGCAGTTGCCCAACCTTGAAAGATTGGAAATATTGAACGAAGAACTCGTAGAGGAAAACTGAATTCCGTAATCATCCTGAAGCAAGTGGCCGCCGAGGCCTCGGTGTGCACCAAATGCGATCTGCAGTTCTCGCGCAAACTGGCTGTTCCCGGGGAAGGTCCCGCAGATGCGGAGATCATGTTTATTGGCGAAGGCCCGGGGTTTCACGAAAATGAGCAAGGTCGACCGTTTGTGGGTGCGGCGGGGCAGTTCCTCGAGGAATTATTGGCCAGTATCGGCATGAAGCGCGAACAGGTCTTCATAACCAACGTGGTAAAATGCCGCCCGCCTGGAAACCGAGACCCGCAAATTGAAGAACTGGAAGCCTGCTCCCCTTATCTGGAGCGGCAGATCCAGGCGATAAATCCCAAGGTCATCGTCACACTGGGTCGCTTTTCGATGGCTCGTTTTCTGCCCAACGCGCGCATCAGCCAGGTGCATGGGCAGGCGATGAAAGTGCGCGGGCGCACGATTGTGCCAATGTATCACCCGGCCGCGGC